>DATKAS010000219.1:0-3014 GCA_035497855.1 Acidimicrobiales bacterium | reverse complement strand
ATCCCGTCGCTCGTGTCGGTCTACCCCGGCGCGAACTTCCCGGAGCGCGAGTCGTACGACCTGTTCGGCATCAGGTTCGAGGGCCATCCCGACCTGACGCGAATTCTCATGCCCGACGATTGGCACGGATACCCGCTGCGCAAGGACGATGCGGCCGCGCGCGTACCCGTGACCTTCAAGGGAGACCCGAGCCCGCGATGAGCGACATGACGCACACCTCCGACCGCGAGGAGGCGAGGCTCGAGCGCCAGACCGACGAGGGCGCGCAGCAGCTCAAGCCGACGACGCGCGAGATGGTGATCGCGGGCGGCGGCATGTGGCCGCAGGACGACCTCGGCGACACGATGATCATCAACATGGGTCCGCAGCACCCGTCCACGCACGGCGTGTTGCGACTCATGATGGAGCTCGACGGCGAGGACGTGCTCCGCATCAAGCCGGTCATCGGCTACCTGCACACCGGCATGGAGAAGACGGGCGAAGAGCTCACGTACGTCCAGGGCACCACAAACGTGACGCGCATGGACTACGCCTCGAACTTCGCGAACGAGCTCGTCTACTCGCTCGCGGTCGAGAAGTTGCTCGGCGTCGAGGTGCCGCCGCGCGCCCAGTGGATCCGCATGATGATGTGCGAGCTGTCGCGCATGGCGTCGCACCTGTTGTTCCAGGCCACCAACGGTATGGACATCGGCGCGGTGTCGATGATGCTCTACGGCTGGCGCGAGCGCGAAGAGGTGTTGCGCATCTTCGAGTTCATCACCGGTCTGCGGATGAACTGCAACTACATCCGCCCCGGTGGCGTCGCCGCCGATCTCCCCGACGGCTGGCAGCAGCGCATCCTCGACACATGCGACACCGTGTGCGCGGGCGTGGCGGAGTACGACGAGCTGCTCTCGCAGAACCCCATCTGGCTCGAACGCACCGTCGGCATCGGCGTGATCACCACCGAGGAGTGCCTCGAACGCAGCATCACGGGTCCCATCCTGCGCTCGACGGGCTTCCCCTGGGACCTGCGCAAGTCGCAGCCGTATCTTCCCTACGACGACGTCGACTTCGACGTGATCTACACGTCGAACGGCGACGTCTACGACCGTTACCGGATCCGCCTGTACGAGATCCTCGAGTCGGCGAAGATCGTGCGCCAGTGTGTCGAGAAGATGCCCGACGGCGACTTCCGCGTGCAGGACAAGAAGCTCACGCCGCCGCCGCGGGCGCGCATCGACGAGTCGATGGAAGCGCTCATCCACCACTTCAAGCTGTTCACCGAGGGCTTCAAGGTGCCGGCGGGGGAGACGTACGTGGCGATCGAGTCGCCGCGCGGTGAGATCGGCTGCTACATGGTGAGCGACGGATCGGGCAAGCCCGTGCGCATGCACATCCGCGGCCCGTCCTTCTACAACCTGCAGGCGATCGATCCCATGGGTTCCGACAGCCTCGTCGCCGATGCGGTGGCGATCGTGTCGAGCATCGACCCGATCATGGGCGAGGTGGACCGGTGAGCTTTTTCGACGAGGCGAATCTGCTGCAGGCGAAGGAGATCGTCGGCCGCTACCCGCGCGCCAAGTCGGCGATCCTGCCGCTCGCGCACCTCGCGCAGGATCAGAACGGCTGGCTCTCGCCGGACGCGATCGAGCAAATCGCCGAGCTGACCGGTTGCACCGCGGCCGACGTGCTCGGGACGTGCTCCTTCTACACGATGCTCAAGCGGCGCCCGTGCGGGAAGCTCGTCGTCTCGGTCTGCACGAACGTGACGTGTCTCGTGGTCGGCGGTCCCGAGGTGCTCGAGCACCTCGAGGAGCACTACCGCGCCGAGCCCGACGTCACGATCGAAGAGGTGGAGTGCCTCGCCGCGTGTGGCGGTGCACCGGCGTTGCAAGTGAACTACGAGTTCCACGAGCGCGTGACGCCCGATGCCGCGGTCGACATCGTCGAGAGCTACAAGTCGGGCGCGCGTCGCGCCCGCACGATCTCGGGAGCACCGGTTGCCTGAGGTCGCGGAAACCCGCATCGTCACCCGGCGGTTGCACGACCGCCCCGACGACTCGTGGACGATCGAGGGCGCGATCGCGTCGGGTGCGTACGACGCCCTGCGCGCGGTGCTGGCCAAGGGCGACGCGGCCGACGTGCAGGAGCAGGTGAAGCTGTCGGGCCTGCGCGGCCGCGGCGGCGCCGGCTTCCCGACCGCGCAGAAGTGGTCGTTCCTCCCGGCCGACTCGTTCCCGCGTTATCTGGTGGTGAATGCGGACGAAGGCGAGCCGTCGACGTTCAAGGATCGGATGCTGCTCGAGCGCGATCCGCACCAGCTCGTCGAGGGGATCGCGATCGCGTCGTACGCGGTGCAGTGCAACCTCGCGTTCGTGTACGTGCGCGGCGAGTTCGCGCTGGGACACGAACGGCTCACGCGCGCGATCGACGACGCCCGGGCGAAGGGGTTCCTCGGCAGGAACATCCTCGGTTCCGGCTTCGACTGCGACATCGTCGTGCATCGCGGCGCCGGCGCGTACATCTGCGGCGAGGAGACCGCGCTGCTCGAATCGCTCGAAGGCGAACGGGGGATGCCGCGCATCCGCCCGCCGTTCCCGGCGATCGCCGGTCTGTACGCGAAGCCGACCGTCGTCAACAACGTGGAGACCCTCTCGACAGTGCCGCACATCGTGCAGATGGGCGGCGAGGAGTACGCCAAGCTCGGCGTGAACCGCTCCACCGGTACGCGGATCTTCTCCGTCTCCGGTCACGTCAACCGGCCCGGCAACTACGAGGTCGAGCTCGGTATGACGTTCCGCGACCTCCTGTACGGGCTCGCGGGCGGCATTCGCGAGAACCGGAAGGTGAAGTTCTTCATCCCCGGCGGCGCGTCGTCGCAGTGGATGCCGGGCACCGACGAGGCGCTCGACACCCCGCTCGACATGGACGCCGTCGGCCCGAAGTGGGGAGTCATGCTCGGCTCGGGTGCGGTGATGGTGTACGACGAGACGGTCGACCCCACGCTCGTCGGCTGGCGCCTCGCGAAGTTC
>DATKAS010000218.1:0-2310 GCA_035497855.1 Acidimicrobiales bacterium | reverse complement strand
CCGCGAGCGCAGCGAGCACGGCAGTGCGGATGTCGCCACGGCGCCGGCGGCCACCGCCGTGCCCGTGACCGAAGTCGCGCATCCAGGGGCCGCCCCGGCCGCGCCGCAGCCTGGGGTCTCCAGGGTTCTGTTCCATGATGGTGCCTTTCGCTGTATCGGCGTTGTATTCCGATATGTCGTTAACTATCGCCAATATAGCGTGAGATCACCAGGTGTCAACGCAGGGCCGCTTTTTCCCGGTGCGGGGCGGCGGGGGAGGCGACGCCCGCAGTGCCTCCACGACCCGCCTCCGCGACTCGAATGGGTCGATCACGTCGTCGATCTCGAAGTGGGTGGCCGTGTTGAGCGCCTTCCCGTGCTCGTACATGCGCGCGACCATCTCGTCGAACAGGGCCGTGCGCTCGGCGGGGTCCTCGATCGCCGCGAGCTCCTTGCGGTAGCCGAGCTTCACCGCGCCCTCGAGGCCCATCCCGCCGAACTCGCCCGTGGGCCATGCGACGGTGAACACCGGCGCGTGGAAGCTCGCGCCCGCCATCGCCTGCGCGCCGAGGCCGTATCCCTTGCGCAGAACGATGGTGAAGAACGGAACAGTCACGCTCGCACCCACGACGAACATGCGGCTGCAGTGACGCACGAGCGCGGTCTTCTCGACTTCCGGACCCACCATCATCCCTGGCGTGTCGCAGAGGAACAGGATCGGGAGGTCGAACGCGTCGCAGAGCTGCATGAACCGCGCGGCTTTGTCGGCGCCGTCGCTGGTGATCGCGCCGGCGAGGTGCATCGGGTTGTTGGCGATGAGCCCGAGCGGTCGACCCTCGATGCGGATGAGCGCCGTGATCATCCCCAAGCCGAAGTCGCGTCGTAGCTCGAGCACCGAGCCGGTGTCGGCCATCGTCTCGATGACGTTGCGGATGTCGTAGACGCGCAACCGGTTCTCCGGGATCGCGAAGCGCAACAGGCGCTGATCCGCGCACTCCCACTCCGCGAGGTCGCCCTGGAAGTACGACAGGTACTTCTTGGCGACTGCGACCGCTTCGGCCTCGTCTGCCACTGCGACGTCGACGACGCCGTTCGGCACCTGCACGGACATCGGACCGACCTCGTCCGGATGGAAGACGCCCAGGCCGCCGCCTTCGATCATCGCGGGCCCGCCCATCCCGATGCTCGAGTCCGCGGTGGCGATCACCACGTCGGAACAGCCGAGCAACGACGCGTTGCCCGCGAAGCAACGCCCCGAGTTGATGGCGACCAGCGGCACGAGCCCGCTCAGGTGGCCGAAGAGGTTGAAGGCCATGCAATCGAGACCCGCAAGGCCTGTGCCGTCGGTGTCGCCCGGTCGCCCTCCTCCGCCCTCGGTGAACACGACCACCGGCAGCCGCAGCCGCTCGGCGAGCTCGAACAGGCGGTCCTTCTTGCGGTGGTTCTGCAGGCCCTGGGTGCCCGCGAGCACGGTGTAGTCGTACGACATGACGAGGCAGCGAGCCTCCTTGTCCGGGAACCGGTCGCCGTTGACGCGCCCGATGCCCGCGATGAGGCCGTCAGCGGGCGTGCGCGCGATCAAGTCGTCCATGGTGCGGCGACGACGCTGTGCCGCGATCACGAGCGAGCCGTACTCCTGGAACGATCCCGGATCGCAAAGGTCGTCCACGTTCTCGCGGGCAGTGCGTTGGTGCGTGGCGACGCGGCGCGCGACGGCGTCGGGCCGTGCAGGGTCACGGGTCTTCGCCTGCCGGGCGAGCACGTCCTCGAGGTCGGGACGGATCACGCTGAGATCCACTGGGGCTTCGGCGGCCACTGCTTCACGCTCGACCCCATCAGCTTCGACCACGACGAGCGGGTGGCCCTCGAACACCGTGTCACCGATCGACACGGTGACCGCACGCACGACACCGCTCCTCGTCGATTCGATGACGTGCTCCATCTTCATCGCTTCCATGACGAGCAACGCTTGACCGACCCGAACTTCGTCGCCCGCGGTGATGCCGATGGACACGACGGTGCCCTGGATCGGTGCGACGACGGCACTCCCGTCGTCGATGACGTCCCTGGGAGCCCCCCGTGCCGTCGCCGTCGACTTCCCATGGGTGAGCACGGCGAGGGGGTCGGAGGCATCGACGACCGCTCCGGCTCGCGACGTGGTGCTGACTGTCGTCGACGCGTGGTCGTTCGCCGCCCGCACGAGCTCGGCGAGGTGGACGTCGACGAAGTCAGTCGTCACCAGCCCCGACCGCACGCCGGGATCGGCGAGGATCGCTCGGAGGAAGGCGACGTTCGTCTCGACGCCTTCGATCCGTAGCTCCGCCAGGGCAC
>DATKAS010000217.1:0-4702 GCA_035497855.1 Acidimicrobiales bacterium | reverse complement strand
GGTGACCATGCGCGCGCCTTCGTCGAGGTCGACGAGGGCGACCGCGTACGGCTGGTCGTCGTCGAACGGCGACGGCGGGCGGTGCTCGACGACGACGGCGTGCACCGTCGCGTTGCCGGACGCGACGCGGTAGTCGAACAGGGAGCCGAGGCAGCGCGGGCACGCGACGCGAGGAAAGTGCACGGGCAGCTCGCAGTCGACGCACCACTGCAGCAGCAGCTGCTTGTTCCTCGTCGCGTTCCAGAACGGCTCGCTCGCCGCGGTCGGGCGAGGCTCGAGCCGGCTCACAGCGCGGCCTCCGTGCCGAGCACGATCGTCGACATGCACGAGAGGATGAAGCCGGCTCCGTGGGCCACCGCGATCTCTGCGCCGGGGACCTGCCGCTCGCCGCACTCCCCTCGCAGCTGCTTGGTCGCCTCGGTGAGCAGGAACATGCCGTACATGCCGGGATGTGTGTAGGAGAGACCGCCCCCCTGCGTGTTCATCGGGATCGACCCGCCGGGCCCGGTGTGGCCCTCTGCCGCGAACGCGCCTCCCTCGCCCTTGGCGCAGAAGCCGAGGTCCTCGAGATGGAGCAACGCGGTGATCGTGAAGCTGTCATAGCCCTCGAGCACGTCGACATCAGAAGGCGAGATGCCTGCAGTGCGGAACGCGTTGGGTCCGCTGATCGCGCCCGGCGTGGTGGTGAGGTCGGGCATCTCTGCGATCGCCGAAGCATGGTCGTGCGCCGTTGCCGCGCCGAGGACGTAGACGGGTGGCTTGCGGAGCGATCGCGCACGCTCCGCACTCGTCATCACGAACGCGCCGGCGCCATCCGTGACGAGGCAGCAGTCCAGCGTGTGCAGCGGAGCGACCTGGTACGGCGACGCCAGCACGTCGTCGACTGTGAGCGGATCGCGGTAGCGAGCCTGTGGGTTCATCGTCGCCCAACGCCGCGTCTGCACAGCGATCGCTGCGAGCTGTTCGGACGTGGTGCCGAACTCGTGCATGTGACGGCTCGCCGAGAGCGCGTACGGCGCGATCGGGGCCCGCAACCCGTACGGCACCTCGAACTCGATGGCCGCGTCGTTGCCACCACCGCCACCTGGACGGCGCTGCCGGCCCCCTTCACCGGTTGCCCGCTTGCGGTCGGAGCGTGGCGTGCTCGCGTACACGCTCACCACGACGTCGCACAGCCCAGCGGCGATCGCGGCTGCGGCGTGCTCTGCGTGCACCTCGAAGGACGACCCACCCGTCATCGTGGACTCGGTCCACCGGGGTGTGATGCGCAGGTACTCGGCGAGCACCATCGACGACTGGGCGTGGCAGAGGCCGTCGACGTCGGCGATCGACAGCCCGGCGTCGTCGAGCGCGGCCTTGATCATCGCGATCTCGAGCGCGCGACCATGCAGCTCGAGCTCGCCGGTCGGCGAGGCGAGGTCGGCTACGCCGACGATCGCCGCTCTTCCCCGCAGTGCATCGCTCATGTGGAGCCGCAATGTATTCGCATACGCGGCAGTCGAGGTGGGTACACGAGCCGCATGGCCGGCGTCGCGATCATCACCGAGGCATGCATCGACACAAAGGACCGAGCCTGTGTGGACGTGTGCCCGGTGCAGTGCATCTACGAGTTCGACCCTGCGAAGAACCAGCTGTTCTCGGAGGACGAGGCGGGCAGTGGCGTGATCGAGAACACCCACAGCCCCCGACCGGAGTCGATCGCGGTGTTCCTCGACACCATCCTCTACGTGAACACCGAGGAGTGCACCTCGTGCACGGCGTGCTACCAGCCCGACGTGTGCCCGGTCGGCGCGATCTACAGCGAGGAGAACGTGCCCGACGGGTCAACGAGGACCCACTACAACGCGTCCGACCCGAACAAGGGCCACGACCACACGTTCTTCGTCCAGCTGTCCCGAGACGTGTTCGCCGACTAGGCGCTGAGCTCGCCGGGGGGCGTGGGGTTGGCACTCGCTGCCCTCTGAGCAAGGCTGGCGCGATGAGCGACCTCACGATGTCCAAGGCCACGCGCGAGGCATTCCTCGCGGACGTGCACATCGGCGTGCTGTGTGCCACCCGTCCGGGTGCCGCGCCCCTCGCGAGCCCTGTCTGGTACCTGTACGAGCCGGGGGGAGACGTGCGAGTCATCGTCGGGCGCACGAGCCAGAAGGCCGAGCTCGTCGCGGCCGCCGGGGTCGCGTCGTTCTGTGTGCAGAACGAGTCGATGCCGTACCGGTTCGTCACCGTGGAAGGCGAGGTCTCGATGGAGGAAGGCGCCGCTGACATCGCGTTCGAGATGGCTGCCAGGTACCTCGGGGACGAGCTCGCGAAGGGTTACGTCGCGTCGACGGCCGGTCAGGACAGCGTGGTCCTTCGCATCACCCCGACTCGGTGGCGGACGAACGACTACTCGGGCTGGAGCGGTGCCTGATGACCGGGAGGGCGACGATCGGGCTCGTCGGCGCGGGCGCGATGGGCGCCGGCATCGGAGGTGCGCTCGTCGCGAACGGCGCGCGTGTCGTGTCGGTGCTGGGAGCCCGGAGTGAAGCCTCGCGAGCCCGCGCTACCGCGGTGGGCATCGAGTCGGTCGACGACCTCGGCACGCTCGTCGCGCAGAGCGGCATCGTGCTGTCGATCGTGCCGCCCGAAGTCGCGACAGAGGTCGCCACATCGGTCGTGTCCGCCCTCGCTGTCGCGGATGCCGCGCCGGTGTTCGTCGAGTGCAACGCGATCTCGCCTGGCCGAGCGCGCGAGATCGCGGAGCTCGTCGGCGACGCTGGGCTCGGGTACGTCGACGGAGGTCTGATCGGCGCCCCGCCTTCGCCCAACCGTCCGACCGCGCTGTACCTGTCGGGCGAGGGCGGCGACCGCATCGCGAAGGAGCTCGCGACCCCGACGATCCGCACGGAGTGGCTCGGCCCGCAACCGGCGCTCGCGTCCGCACTCAAGATGGCCTACGCAGGATGGACGAAGGGGCTCAACGCGCTCGTCCTCTCGGTCCGCGCGCTCGCACGAGCCGAGGGCGTGGAAGTCGCGCTCCTCGACGAATGGCAACGATCGCAGCCGGGAGCACTCGCAGCGTCGGAGCGCGCCCCGCTGACCGCCGACAAGGCGTGGCGATGGATCGCCGAGATGCGGGAGATCGCGGCGAGCCTCGACGAGGCCGGGCTGCCCGACGGCGGGTTCGTCGCGGCGGCCGAGCTGTATCGACGGCTGAGCGGTTACAAGGACGCGGCGGTTGCACCCGCGACCGACGAGATGGTGGATCGGCTGCTGGCGTAAGTTCGGCTCATGCACGTCGGTCTGTCAGTGATCTTCCAGGGCTCCGCGAGCCGCACCGACCACGAGGTGTACGCAGACGAGCTCGCCCTCGCCCGCCTCGCAGAGCCGTTGGGCTTCGACTCGGTCTGGAGCGTCGAGCACCACTTCACGAGCTACACGATGGTCCCTGATCCGTTGCAGTTCCTCACCTACATGGCCGGATGCACGACGCACATCCAGCTCGGCACGATGGTCGTGGTGCTCCCGTGGCACGACCCGATCCGGGTCGCCGAGGGCGTCGCGTTGCTCGACAACCTCTCGGGCGGTCGCGTCATCCTCGGGATCGGTCGAGGGCTGGGCCGCGTCGAGTTCGGCGGGTTCGGCGTCTCGATGGAGGAGTCGCGGGCACGCTTCGTCGAAGCCGCGCAGCTCGTCCTCGAAGGCCTCGAGAAGGGACGCGTGCAGTACGAGGGCACGTACTACCAGCAGGCACCGCGTGACCTGCGGCCCGCGCCGTTCAAGTCGTTCCGTGACCGCACGTATGCGTCGGCGGTCAGCCCCGAGTCGGCGAAGATCATGGCCGAGCTCGGCGTCGGCATCATGATCGTGCCTCAGAAGCCGTGGGAGCAGGCGATCGCCGAGCTGAACGACTACCGCGAGCTGTACCGGGAGGTGCGCGGTGCGGAGCCGCCGCCGCCCGCCACAGCGAGCTGGGTGTTCTGCGACCCCGATCCCGTTCGGGCGCGTGAGCTCGGCGAACAGTTCGTCGGTCGGTACTACGAGACCGTGATCGACCACTATGAGCTCACCAACGATCACCTCGCCGGCACGAAGGGCTACGAGTACTACGGCCGCATGCAGGGCTATCTCGAGAAGCACGGCACCTCGTCGGCCATCAAGGCGTTCACCGACCTCCACGTGATCGGCACGCCGCAGCAGTGCATCGACAAGATCGAAGACATCCGCCGGATGGCCGGCAACGACATGTTCATGGGCGTGTTCGCCTACGGCGACATGGGCGCAGCCGAGTCGGACCGCAACCTCCGGTTGTTCGCGTCCGAGGTGATGCCCGCCGTCAAGCAGATGGTCTGATCTCGACGCTGACCGCGACGCCGGCGTCCTCCGCCGATCGCGCGACGCGGAGGTCGTAGGGGCCCGGCCGCACCACCATCTCATGGCGGTCGAGGTCGCGGACCGCCAGACGCGCCGTCGGGATCACGATGTCGACGTCTCTCGCCTCACCCGGTGAGAGCTCGACCCTCGCGAACCCGACGAGGCGAGTCGGCTCGACGGCGTAGACCTGCACGACGTCGGTGCCTGGTCGAGTGCCGGTGTTGCGGGCCCCGACCGTCAGGTGCACGACGTCGTCGACAACCTCGGTCGCGACGGCGCCGATCACGAACGTCGTGTAGCTCAGGCCGAACCCGAACGGGTAAGCCGCAGCGTTCCCGTCACGAAGCAG
>DATKAS010000216.1:0-11016 GCA_035497855.1 Acidimicrobiales bacterium | reverse complement strand
AAGCGGTCCCCCCACCGCAGGGCTCCAGGTTGAGAGGGCCGGCCAACCCCCCAAGGGCCGGCCCTTTCCCGTTTTCCTCCCAGTTCCTAAGGTGCGTACGTGGGCGAGACAGCAGCGATCTTCGACCTCGACCGGACGTTGCTCGCCGGCGCGAGCGGGCCGGTCATCAGCTCGGCCCTGCGCGATGCCGGCGTGATCTCGAGCCGCACCCTCCCCGGCGAGAACCTGCTGTACGGGCTGTTCAACCGAGTCGGCGAGACCTTGCCGAGCATGGCCCTCGCACGCCAGGCGGCGAACGTCGCGAAGGGATGGCGGCAGGCCATCGTCGACGAGGCTGCGAAGCAGGCCGCCACGGTGCTCCTCGATCGCGTGCAGCCCAGAGCTCGCGGGCTGATCGAGCAGCATCGAGCCGAGGGCCGCCTCCTCGTCCTCGCGACGACGACGCCGTACGACTTGGTGAAGCCGCTCGCCGACCTCCTGGGCTTCGACGAGGTCGTGGCGACGCGGTACGGCGTCTCGGACGACGGCACCTACAACGGCACGATCGTCGGCAACTTCGTCTGGGCGAACGGCAAGCTCGCCGCAGTGAGGGCGTGGGCGAACGACCGGGGCGTCGACCTCGCGAACAGCTACTTCTACTCCGACAGCGTCTACGACACGCCCCTGCTCTCCGCCGTCGGTCACCCCGTCGTGGTCAACCCGGACCCGCGGCTCCGGCTCGTCGCGTCGGCCCGTCGCTGGCCTACGCTGCACCTCGACGTGCCTGATGGTGTCCCCAAGTTCCTCGGCATCGAGCCGCAACAGGTCGCGATGGCGTTCACGCGGCCCGAGCTCGTGCTGTACGCGCGGTTCGACATCTCCGGCGTCGAGAACATCCCGAGGCGCGGGCCCGCGATCGTCGTCGGCAACCACCGCTCCTACTTCGACATCACCGCGATGGCGATGCTCTTCTCGAAAGTCGGGCGTCCCGTGCGCTTCCTCGGGAAGAAGGAGGTCTTCGACGTGCCGGTCGTCGGCCAAGTCGCGAAGGCCTTCGGTGGCATCCGCGTCGATCGCGGCACGGGTTCCGACGAGCCGTTGAAGGCCGCCGTCTCAGCGCTGGATGCGGGCGACCTCGTGGCGATCATGCCGCAGGGCACGATCCCACGCGGGCCCGCGTTCTTCGATCCCGTGCTGAAGGGCCGTTGGGGTGCGGCGCGCCTCGCGCACATGACGCGCGTGCCGGTCATCCCAGTCGGCGTGTGGGGCACGGAGAAGGTGTGGCCACGCAGCGCCCGGCTCCCGAACATGTTGAACGTCACGAACCCACCACTGGTCCGCGTGCGCGTCGGTCCTGCCGTCGAGCTGAAGTACAAGAACCTCGACAAGGACACCGAGCGCATCATGGAAGCGATCATGGCGTTGCTGCCCGCTGAGGCCCACGAGCACCGCGAGCCCACGCTGGAAGAGCTTCGGCTCACGTACCCGCCCGGCTACAAGGGCGACCCGACGAAAGAGGCGACCCGCCGCCCAGGGACCGACTAGCTGGGGGACGCGAAGCGGACGACGGCTACGACGCGGCGCGGATGATGTTGAGCGCGCTGCCGGCTTTGAACCACTCGATCTGCTCGGCAGAGAACGTGTGGTTGCAGAAGAACTCGACCGTCGAGCCGTCGGGCTTCGTGATCGTGCAGCGCACCGGCGTGTCGGGTGCGAGCTTCGCGAGGTCGTGCACCGAGATCCGGTCGTCCTCGCCGATCTGGTCGTAAGTCGAGGGATCGGAGAAGGTCAGCGGCAGCAGCCCTTGCTTCTTCAGATTGGTGTCGTGGATGCGGGCGAAGCTGCGAGCGAAGATGACGCGGCCGTTGCGGAACCGCGGCTCCATCGCGGCGTGCTCGCGTGACGAGCCCTCTCCGTAGTTCTGGTCGCCGACAGCGCACCACGCGACACCTTCCGCCGCGTAGTGCTTCGCGATCTCCGGGAACGAGCGCGTGGCCCCGTCGAGCTGGTCCTTTCCCTCGCCCGTCGCGTCCGTGAACGCGTTGACGACGCCGAGGAAGAGGTTGCCACTGATGTTCTCGAGGTGGCCGCGATAGGTGAGCCACTTCCCGGCGGCCGAGATGTGATCGGTGGTGCACTTTCCCTTGGCCTTCATCAGCACGGGCATGTCGAGGAGGTCCTTGCCGTCCCATGCTGCGAACGGCGCGAGCAGCTGGAGGCGAGTCGAGTCGGGGCGCACCACGACCTCGACCGACGAGCCGTCGGACGGGGGGGCGAGGAAGCCGCTTTCGCCGGGGTCGTAGCCCTCGGCAGGCAGCACCTCGCCGACCGGCGGGTCGAGCTTCACCTCGCGGCCCTCGTCGTTCCTGAGCGTGTCGGTGAGCGGGTTGAAGTCGAGTGTGCCCGCCAGCGCAAACGCGATGACCGTGTCGGGCGAGGTCACGAACGCGAGCGTGTTCGCGTTGCCGTCGTTGCGCTTCGGGAAGTTGCGGTTGTACGAGTTGATGATCGTGTTCTTCACGGATGGATCGATGTCGGTGCGGTCCCACTGGCCGATGCACGGACCGCAGGCGTTGGCGAGCACGGTCGCGCCGATCGCCTCGAGATCCGCGAGCAACCCGTCGCGCTCGATCGTGGCGCGCACCTGCTCCGAGCCCGGCGTCACGAGCAGCTGGGTCTTCGCCGTGAGGCCCTTGGCGGAGGCCTGCCGAGCGATCGACGCGGCGCGGGTGATGTCCTCGTATGACGAGTTCGTGCACGACCCGATGAGTGCGGACGAGACCTGCAGCGGCCAGCCGTTCTCCTTCGCGTGTGCGCCGATCTCGCTGACCTTGTGCGCGAGGTCGGGCGTGTGCGGACCGTTGATGAGGGGCTCGAGCGTGTTCAGGTCGATCTCGATGACGCGGTCGAAGAACTTGGTGGGATCGGCTTCGACCTCGGGATCGGGACGCAGGTCGCTCGACACCACGTTCGCGGCGTCGGCGATCGCCTCGCGACCGGTCGCCTTGAGGTAGGCGGCCATGTTCGCGTCGTACGGGAACAGCGAGGTGGTGGCGCCGATCTCGGCACCCATGTTGCAGATCGTCCCCTTGCCCGTGGCGGAGATCGAGTCCGCGCCGGGGCCGAAGTACTCGACGATCGCGCCGGTGCCACCTTCGACGGTGAGCACCTCGGCGACCTTCAGGATCACGTCCTTCGGGGACGACCATCCCGACAGCGAGCCCGTGAGGTGCACACCGATGAGCTTCGGCCAACGCACGTTGAACGGGAAGCCGGTCATCACGTCGACCGCATCGGCACCGCCGACGCCGATCGCGACCATGCCGAGGCCACCGGCGTTCGGCGTGTGGCTGTCGGTGCCGATCATCATCCCGCCGGGGAACGCATAGTTCTCGAGCACGACCTGGTGGATGATGCCGGAGCCTGGCTTCCAGAAGCCGATGCCGTAGCGCGCGGAGACACTGCGGAGGAAGTCGTAGACCTCGTCGTTCATCGTGAGCGCGATCTTCAGATCGATGCCCGCGCCTTCCTTCGCCTGGATGAGGTGATCGCAGTGGACGGTCGTCGGCGCCGCGACCTCGTCGAGCCCCGCGGTCATGAACTGCAGCAGCGCCATCTGCGCGGTGGCGTCCTGCATGGCCACGCGGTCGGGGTGGAAGTCGGCGTACGAGTGACCGCGCTCGAGCTCTTGCGCCTCGGGATCGCGCAAGTGGTTGACGAGGATCTTCTCGGCGAGCGTCATCGGGCGCCCGAGGCGGTGGCGACCGATGGCCACCCGATCGGGGAGCGTGCCGTACACACCCTGGATGAGCTCGATCGGCGTCTGCGCAGTCACAGCCATGTCGGACTCCCGTTCTTGACCAGCGGAGGTATGTAGACAAGTATAATACAGGTGCGTGAGATCCGCTACCGCGAGATTGCCGCAGACCTGAAGGCTCGGGTCGAGGCGGGCGAGTTCGCCGCGGGCGGGGTGCTGCCGAGCGAGTCCGAGCTCACGAAGACCTACGACGCGTCGCGCGTCACCATCCGCCGCGCGCTCGAGGCGCTCCGCCAGCAGGGCCTCGTCGACTCCCGGCAGGGGTTCGGATGGTTCGTTGCGGTCGACCGCGTCCCCCAGAACCTCTCGCAGCTGTCCACGATCGAGCGCGAGCTCGCTGAGCGTGGCGTAGCGGCGGAGCGCCACATCCTGGACTTCGGGTTCGTGAGCGCGAACGCTCGGGTGCGCGAGGTGCTCGGCGTCGAGCAGGTGCTGCGGGTGCGGCGGTTGAACCTGGCTGACGGGGTGCCGTTCGCCAGGGTGACGGTGTGGTGCCCGGCCGACCTCGGCGCGTCGCTCTCTCGTGCCGATGTGGCTGCTCACCCGTTCTACGAGCTGTTGCCGGTGACGATCGGCGGCGCGACGCAGACCATCGGCGCGGCGCTCGCGGAGGCCGCGGACGCGAAGCTGCTCGAGGTGCCGGTCGGGTCGCCGGTGTTGCGGTGCGAGCGCGTGACCCGCGACGTGGACGGCGAGCCGGTGCTGCTGAGCGTGCACGTGTTCCCTGCTCACCTCACGGAGTTCGTCGTCGACCTCCCGTCGCCCGCCGGGCTGAGCCTGGTCGAATGACAGAATCTCGCCATGCGCGCGTGGCCTGCGGAGGGCGTCACTCGCATCCCGTACTGGGTCTACTCAGACCCTGAGGTCTACGCCCGCGAGCAGGAGCGCGTGTTCGGTGGCCCGTTCTGGAGCTACGTCGCCCTGTCGTGCGAGATCCCATCGGCGGGCGATTTCGTGTCGACGAGGATCGGCGAGCAGCCCATCGTCGTGGTGCGCCAACCCGACGGCTCGGTGCGCGCGTTCTTGAACCGCTGCGCGCACCGCGGGGTCGCGTTCTGCCGAGAGACGAGCGGTCACGCCGACGAGCTCATGTGCCCGTACCACCAGTGGGTGTACGACCTCGCGGGCAACTTGCTCGCCGCACCCTTCCGCAAGGGGGTCAAGGGGCACGGCGGCATGCCGACCGACTTCGAGCTCGCCGATCACGGGCTGTGCTCGCTTCCCGTCGCGTCGCGGCACGGGGTCGTGTTCGCGTCACTCGGTTCGCCTCCTCCATTGGACGAGTACCTCGGCGACACCATGCTCGGGTGGTTCGACCGCGTGTTCGACGGACGCGACCTCGAGCTGCTCGGTTACATGCGTCAGCGCGTCCCCGCGAACTGGAAGCTGATGTTCGAGAACATCAAGGACCCGTATCACGCCTCCCTCCTCCACGTGTTCCTCGTGACGTTCGGGCTGTTCCGTGCGGACAACCCGTCGGTCACCGAGATGGACGCGAAGGGACGGCACAGCGTCTTGGTGTCGGAGCGCGGCGCAGCTGCGAGCGAGGCGACCGGCGAGATGCGCTCGTTCCGCGACGTGAAGCTGCACGACCCGCGCTTGCTCGACCCGGTCCGCGAGTTCCCCGGATCGGCGACCGTCGTCATGCAGACGCTCTGGCCGAACCTCATCGTCCAGCAGCAGTCGAACACGCTCGCGATGCGCCAGCTCGTGCCGCGCGGGCCCCGCGAGTTCGACCTGATGTGGACGTTCTTCGGCTACGCAGGCGAAGACTCCGAGATGCGCACCCGCCGGCTGCGCCAGGCGAACCTCATGGGCCCATCGGGGCTCGTGTCGATCGACGACAGCGAAGTCATGCGCCTCGCGCAGCTCGGCGCCGAGGTCGACCCCGACGCCGAGGCGTTCGTGGAGATGGGCGGCCGCGACACCGAGCGGGCCGACCACATCGTGACCGAGTCGGCGATCCGAGCGTTCTACGCGTATTACCGCGAGGTCATGGGCCTGTGACGCCGGGTGACCTGTTCGCCGCGTACGCCGACACGCTCGACGACGGTCCGCTCGAGATTTGGCCGACGTTCTTCACCGAGCACGCCACCTACAAGATCGTTGCTCGCGAGAACCACGTCCGCGGCCTTCCGCTCGCGCTGATGCTGTGCGAGAGCAGGGCGATGATGGAAGACCGCGTGCGCGCCATCCAAGAGCTCTCGATGTACGCGCCCCGCGTGATGCGCCATGTCATCAGCTCGGTCCGCGAGCCCGAGCCCGACCGCATCATGGCCACCTACGCGGTCTTCGAGACGCCACCCGAAGGCGACACCCGCGTCTTCTCCACGGGCCGCTACCTCGGTCACCTCGCACGCGAAGGGGGCGGGGCGCGCTTCTCAGAGCTCACAGTCGTGTACGACACCGCCCTCATCCCCACGAGCCTCATCTCCCCGCTGTGACGGCGCAGCGTCAGACGTCGTAAAGGAAAGCGCGCGGAACGCGTAACCGTCGGCACACTGTCGGGAAACGACGACTCCCTAGGTTCACCTCGACGTCAGGTCCACGGCCTCGGGAGGCGCCAATGCGACTGGGCAAGTACGGACTCGCGGCTGCTGGTGTTGTCGGGGGAGCGCTGCTCCTCACTGCGACGCCAGTGCTCGCACAGGACGCCGGGAACACACCGGCTCCTGATCTCTCCATACCGATCAACTTGCTCTGGGTCGTCATCGGCGCAGTGCTGGTCATCTTCATGCAGGCCGGCTTCGCGCTTGTCGAGACCGGGTTCTGTCGGGCGAAGCACGCCGCGCACGTCGTGAGCACCAACTTCGCGATCTTCGGCCTCGGCTTCGTCGCTTTCTTTCTGGTCGGGTACACGTTCATGTTCGGCGGCTACTCGTTCTCTCCGATGGGCTACGACGCACCGATCGGGAGCGCGCTGATCGGCCATGGCAACTGGGTGTTCCTCTGGAAGGGAGACTTCGCCCTCGGCGGCACGGGTGCGTACACGCCCGCGGTGATGGCCTTCTTCCTCTACATGGTCGCGTTCATGGACACGACCGCCACCATCCCGACCGGCGCCATGGCCGAGCGTTGGAAGTGGAACGCGTTCGTCGGGTGGGGCCTCTTCTGTGGCGCGCTGTACTACCCGCTGTTCGGAGCGTGGACGTGGGGCGGTGGCTGGCTCGCCAGCTTGGGCAAGAGCGTCCACCTCGGCTTCGGATACACCGACTTCGCCGGTTCGGGCGTCGTGCACGCGATGGGCGGCGCGGCTGGTCTGGCGGGAGCCCTCGTGCTCGGCCCTCGCCTCGGCAAGTACGGCAAGGACGGCAAGCCCCGGGCACTCGGGCCGCACCACATCCCGATGGCCATGCTGGGCACGTTCATCCTGTTGTTCGGGTGGTTCGGGTTCAACGCGGCGTCGACGCTCTCCGCCGTCGACATCCGGTTTGCGGTCGTCGCGACGAACACCGCGATCGCCGCAGCGTTCGGTGCCGTCGTTGCGATGTTCTGGGTCATGGGTCGGGCGGGGAAGCCTGACCCCGGCATGATGGCGAACGGGATGCTCGCCGGTCTCGTGGCCATCACGGCCCCGTGTGCGTTCGTGCAACCGTGGGCGGCAGCGGTGCTCGGTGGCATCGCAGGTGTCATCGTGGTCGAGTCGGTGTGGTTCTTCGATCGCAAGGCGAAGATCGACGACCCGGTCGGCGCCATCTCGGTCCACGGCATCTGCGGCGTGTGGGGCGTGCTCTGCGTCGGCATCTTCGCCGACGGCCAGTACGGGCAGGGCTGGAACGGCACGCCCTACGCGGACGCCACGCACGGCGTCACGGGCATCCTCTACGGCGGCTCAGGCTGGGGTCAGCTCGCGGCACAGGCCATCGGTGCCCTGACCATCTTCACGGTGATGCTGGGCATCGCCTACGCCTTCTTCAAGATCCAGAACTCGGTCATGAAGGGTGGCATCCGGCCGACTGCCGAGGTCGAGAACGAAGGCCTGGACCTCCACGAGATGGGTGTGCTCGCCTACGAGTTCCCGCTCGGCGTCGAGAGCTACGAGCTCGAGCACGAGGAGGCGACCACCTCGGCCTGAGCCGCACATCAACAGGTCCACACGGGTGGCCGGCGCCTCCGGGTGCCGGCCACCCCCGTGTCCCACGGCCCTTCCACCGGAGTCCGCTGATGAGCGTCAACGATGCGTTGCTCGACATCCTCATCGTGCTCGTGGCGGCGAAGGTCGCGGCCGAGCTCATGGAGCGGCTCGACATCCCCGCGGTCGTGGGCGAGATCCTCGCGGGGATCCTGATCGGTCCCTCCGCGCTCGGTCTCGTCAGCAACAACGACGTGCTGCGTGTACTCGGCGAGATCGGCGTGATCCTGCTGCTGCTCGAGGTCGGATCGGAGCTCGAGCTCAGCGAGCTCGCGGCGGTTGGGCGTGCGTCGATGTCGGTCGCGACCGTCGGCGTGATCGTGCCGTTCCTCGGCGGCGCGGCCTTTGGCGGCGCGATCGGGATGACCGGCAAGGAGGCGATCTTCGTCGGCGCTGCCCTCACGGCGACGAGCGTCGGCATCACCGCTCGGGTGCTCGGCGACCTGAAGGCGCTGGCCATGGTCGAATCCCGAACGATCCTCGGCGCCGCGGTCGCTGACGACGTCATCGGCCTCGTGATCCTCACTGTCGTCGTCCGCCTCGCGACGTCGGGCTCGGTCTCGGTCCTCGGGGTGCTCTGGATCGTCCTCGTCGCCGTGGCCTTCCTCGCTGTGACCGCGTTCATCGGCGTTCGATACGTACCGCGCGTCTTCGACTGGATCGCGCATCACAGTCGATCCGCGGGAACGCTGGTCGCGATCGCGCTCGCGTTCACACTGGCCATTGCCGAGCTGGCCAACGAGGCGAAGCTGGCCCCGATCGTCGGCGCGTTCGTCGCAGGGCTGGCGCTGGGTCGCAGCAACGCGTCAGACCGGATACGACGCGAGCTGCAGCCGGTCGGTCACTTGTTCATCCCTGTCTTCTTCTTGACGATCGGCATCGACGTCGACGTCGACCAGTTCGTGAAGCCGTCGGTCCTCGCACTCGCGGCGGTGCTGTTCGCGATCGCGGTCGCAGGCAAGCTCGCGGCGGCGGGCGGGTTGCTCGGCGCACCGGGCGACCGTCTGATGGTCGGCATCGGCATGGTGCCTCGCGGCGAAGTCGGCCTGATCTTCGCGACGATCGGCCTCAGCGAGGCGATCATCGGTCAGCGCGACTACGCGGCGATCCTCCTCGTCGTCCTCCTCACCACTCTGGCGACTCCGCCGGTGCTTCGGCTCAGGCTCGAGCACCTCCGCAAGGGAGCGCGGGTCGACAGGGGACCTCAGGTCCCCCGGCCGGAGGGCGGCTGGCTCGAGCTGCGTGCGGCTCGTGGAGGTGCGGGCGTCGTCGAGCTCGTCGCGCTGCCGCCCATCGGCGATGCGCTCGAAGTCGGCCTGCACGCGGCGCTCATGCTCAACGACGAGCACCGACCCGGCGATCGCCTCGTCGAGTGGCTGGGCGCACTCCCACCGACTCCCCTCCGCTTCGACAAGCCCGCTCGCGATCGCCTGTTCGCGCTGCTCGAGAGCGGACGGCCACGATCCTGGCGCTTCCTCCAGATCACGGGGCTCCTCGACCGTGCGCTGCCGGAGCTCGGCGAGGCGATCGGTCGACGTGAGCCTTCGGCGCTCGACCTCGACCCCTTCGGCGCGTTGCACTGGGCGACGCTCGACGCGGTGCACCGCGAGCTCGAGGCGCGCGCCGTGCGGGGCGATCCGCGGCTCCCGCACCCGGAGTGGGTGGACCTCGCAGCGCTCGTCCTCGACGCCGGGGGAGGAGACGAGCCGCCCATCCTCCTGGCTCGACGCGTGATGCAACGCCTCGACCTCGGCGCGACCGCAGAGCAAGCCGTCGTGGCGCTCGTGACCGACAGTGGGCTCCTACGACGCGCAGCCCATCGGCCTGATGCGCTGGCCGAGGAGACGGTCCTGCAGATCGCAGCCCACATCGGTGGATCCGAGCAGGCGCAGGCGCTGTACGTGCTCACGCTCGCGGCCGAGGATCTCGATCCCGTCGATCGTGCGCGAGTCACCGCGCTGTTCGATCTGATCGAGGCCGCGCTCGCCCATCCTGAGCTCACGAGCCGATCGGCGACGAACACGATCGAGCAGCGGCGCAATGCGGCCGTACGGCTTGCCGCGTCGCCCGCCGTTGCCGCACGGATCTCGATCGCCCCCCGCGCGTACGTGCTCTCGCAAGCGCCGGAGGCGCTCGCTCGGCAGGCCGCGCTGTGCGAGCCCGCTCTGGGGCGTGACGAGGTGCGAGCGATGGTGATCCCCGAGGGGCAGGGTCGGTGGCGCATCGAGGTCGCGGCGCTCGATCGCCTCGGGCTCCTGTCCGGCGAGACCGCTGCACTCGGCGAGCTCGGGCTGGACATCAGCGACGCGGTCGTGTCGACCTGGCCGGACGGCACCGCGTTCACGAGCTTCGGTGTGCACCGCGCCGAGCCGCCCCTCGCCGAGGAGGTGAAGGGCCGCATCCGAGCGTCGCTCGGTGAAGATCTCGCGAGCGAGCCACTCGACGACCTCGACGTCACGTTCCACGACGACGCCTCGCCGTGGCACACGTTGTGCGTGATCGAGACGGACGATCGACCGGGGTTGCTCCACGCGATCACGGCGGCGTTCGCCGCGGCGGGCGCGAGCGTGCACGCCGCGCGGATCACGACGGATGCCTCGCTGGTCGTCGACACCTTCGAGCTCACCGACGCATCGGGGGCGAAGCTCGACGATGGACGTCAGCGGCGCATCCGCGACTTGCTTGCATCCGGCGTGCGGCCCGTTCGGGTGCGCCGGTTCTTACGACGCGCCTGAGCCGCTCACCAGGTGTCCCAGTGGAGGAAGGTCTCGAGGGGGAGGCGCTTCGCCGGCTTGAAGTCGGTGCCGACGGTGTACGCGATCGGGAAGAGGCCCGCTTGCGACCACTTGTCGTACGGGATGCCGAGCAGCTCCGCGACTTCCTTCTCGTTCGGAAGGTGCAGCGTCGTCCACGCCGAGCCGAGCCCGCGCTCGCGTGCAGCGAGCATCAGCGACCACGCTGCCGGGAGGATCGATCCCCAGAACCCTGCCGACACCGCGCCGGGCATGTTGTCGACACGACCGCGGATGACCGGGATGACCATGTACGGCACGCGGTGGAAGTTCTCGCGGAGGTAGGTGGCCGACGA
>DATKAS010000215.1:0-8341 GCA_035497855.1 Acidimicrobiales bacterium | reverse complement strand
AGTCGTAGAAGAAGCCGCGGTCGACCATCGGGATCCCAAGGAGGGACCGCACCGTGCTGTTGGCACCGTCGCACGCAACGACGTACGCCGCTCGCACGGGCCCGCGTTCGGTGTGCACGACGACCGCGTCATCGTCCTGCTCGATGCCGGTGACCGGCCACCCGCGCCGGACCTCGACGGCGGCCACCTTCTCGACGCGAGCGAAGAGCGCGGCCTCGAGCTCGGGTTGCGGGAACATCGAGGACTGCGGCCACCCGGATGGGCCGTCGCCGATCCGGCCGAAGCGGATCAGCGGCCGCCGCTCGGCGTTCTGGAACTCGTAGACCTCGGCCGGTTCCGCGATCTTGAGGCACTCCTCGGCCATCCCGCACGACTGCAGGATCCGGGCCACCTCGTGGTCGTAGTGCACCGCGCGCGGCAATGGGTACGGTTCGAGGTAGCGCTCGAGCACCACGACCCGGCGGCCGCGCTGGCCGAGCAGGATCGCCAACGCGGCACCGACCGGTCCGTAGCCCACGATCGCAACGTCGAAGAAGTCGCTGTCATCCATGTCATCGTCTTCCATGTCGTCCCCCCGACTCCTGATCATGCCGTCCTTCCCTTCGTGTCGTCGACGGCGCCGAGATAGCTCTCGTGGAGCAGTGAGGTGTCGTCCCGCAGGTTCGCGGCCGTCCCGGCGAGCACCACGGATCCGTGGCTCAGCACGTACGCGCGGTCCGCGCACGCCAGACCGAGATGCACGTGCTGCTCGACGAGGAGCACGCCGGCGCCGCTGCGTTCGGCGACTTCGCGCACGACGGGCACGAGACGCTGGACCGCGATCGGCGCCAACCCGAAGCTGAGCTCGTCGATGAGCAGCAGCCGCGGTTCACGGACCAGCGCACGAGCGATGGCGAGCATCTGCTGCTGGCCGCCGGACAGGAGCCCGGCAGGTGTGCGCAGCCGCGTCTGGAGCTCGGGGAACAGTGCCAGCGCGTCGGGCACGTGACCGCGTCGTGATGTCGCCAGCGACAGGTTCTCGCGAACGGTCAGCTTCGGGAACAGGCCGCGGTCGTCGGGGATCGAGGCGACACCGTGGCGAGCGATGCGCGGCGCCGACCACCGGTTGATGCGCGTGCCGAACAGCCGGACCTCCCCCGCGATGACCGGAAGCACGCCCGCGAGGGTGAGCAGCGTCGTGGTCTTGCCCGCGCCGTTGGCACCGAGCAGGGCGACGACCTCGCCCGCGTCGACATGGAGGTCGAGGCCGCGGACCACGACGCTGGAGCCGTACCCGCACGACAGGTCGTGGACGTCGATCGCGCGCGTGTCTGTGCTCACTTGTCGCCTCCTGACGTCGTGTCGAGCAGCTCGTCACCGAGGTAGGCGGCAATCACACCGGGGTCGCTTCGGATCTCCGCGGGTCGTCCGGCGGCGATGACTCTGCCGAAGTCGAGGACGACCACGCTGTCGGACACCCCGAGCACGAGACCCATGTCGTGGTCGACGAGCAGCATGGTGACGCCGCTGTCGACGATCGCTCGGAGCCGGACACCCAGCTCGATGCTCTCGCCGGTGTCGAGCCCCGCGGCTGGCTCGTCGAGCAGCAGCAAGCGAGGCCGGCATGCGAGCGCGCGCGCGACACCCGCCAGCTTGCGCTTGCCTTGCGAGAGCTGCGGCGGCAGCTCGTCGGCGACGTCGGACAGCCCGAGGAGATCGAGCGCGTCGTCGATGGCGGACTCGTCGTCGTGCCACCGCGGCGCCACGAGGTCACCGAGCGACTGCCACCACGTCCGGCGGTTGGCCGCGGCGCGCAAGTTCTCGCGCACGGACAAGTCGTCGAACAGCTCGATCGCCTGAAACGTGCGCACCAGCCCGAGCCGCGACCGCTTGTGGGCAGGCATGCCGCGGAGATCGTGGCCGTCGAAGGCGACGCGGCCGGCCGCGTGCGGGATGTAGCCGGTCAGCGCCTCGATGCACGTCGTCTTGCCGGCGCCGTTCGGGCCGATGAGACCGACGAGCGTTCCGTCGTCCACGTTGAACGACACGTCATCGACGGCCATGACACCGCCGAACGCGACCCGCAGGCTCTCGACCTCGAGCAAGCTCACGTCGGACCTCCTGCGAGCACGGGCGTCGCCGGACGGGTCACCTCGGCCGGTGCGCGGCTCCGACGCCGAGCGCCGGCCCGGGCCCGACTGGCCGCGGCTGTCACACCGTCGGGATTGAGGATCGCGCTGATGATCACGCCGACGCCGGCGACGATCGGCTGGTACTCGCCGAGGTGGAACCAGCGCTCCATCGCGGTGTACACGAGCCCACCGGGCGCCAGGGCGAACGCGGCGAAGATCACTCCTGGAACGGTGGCGATGCCGCCGATGTAGGCGATCGACAACAGCATCAGCGACACGAAGATCGAGAAGCTCTCCGGCGACAACCGGCCCTGTTGGTAGCCGATCAGCCCACCGGCCGACCCCGCGATGAACGCGGACAGCCCGAAGGCCAGCAGCTTGGTCGCGGCCACGTTGATCCCGATCGCGCTCGCCGCGCGTTCGTTGGTGCGCACGGCCAGGCAGTGCGCACCGGTCGCGCTTCGGCGAAGGTTGACGGCGAGCAGGGCGAGAGCCGTGAACGTCGCGATGGCGACGAGCCCGAACACGATGCGCGGATAGTCGCCCGGATTCGACCCGCTGATGCCGACGTCGATGCCGAACAGCTGTGGCGCCGGGACGCTCACACCTGCAAGGCCACCGGAGATCTGCTCGTTGCGGAACACGAACGCGTCGATGGCGACGCCGGCGCCGAGCGTGATGATCGCGAGGTTGATGCCACGGATGCGCAACGCAGGGAGGCCCACTGCGAGCCCGATGGGGACCGTGATCAGGCCGGCGAACAGCAGACCGATCGGGAACGGCACGCCGACGGCGTCGAGCAGCTTCGCGAGCAGGAACCCGCCGATGCCGGCGAACGCCGCTTGCGCGAGTGAGACCTGCCCGACGAGACCGGTGAGCACGACGAGCGACAACAGCACGCAGGCGGTGACCACGCTCTGGATGACCGCGGCCCGCCACCCTCCGCTCGTCGCGACGACCAGCGCCGCGCACACCGGCACGAACACCGCCAGCGGCAGCAGCGGCCGGCGACCGAGCGGGGCGCGCGGAAGGCGTCCTTCGTTGGTCTCACCGCGAGTCGGGAGCCGGTTGCCGCGCACGAGCATCACGACGGCGATCACCGCGAAGGGCAGCACTTCGGCCATCCCGCGTTGGGGGAACCACGTCCACGTCGCCGCCGCCTTGACACACAACGACTGGCCCACGCCGATCAGGAGCCCGGCCGCGGCGGCCACGGTGAACGACGACAGGTCGGCGACGAGCGCCGCGGCCAGCGCCGGCACAATTGCGAGCGTCAACGCGCTCGGCGTGAGCGACGTGATCGGCGCCGCCAGGATGCCGGCCAACCCGGCGAGCGCGCCGGCGATCGCCCAGTTCGCGATCTCCGCACGCACCGGCCACCATCCGAGCAACGTCGCGGCGCGTTCGTTCTGTGCGCACGCGCGGGTGACGATCCCGAAGCGCGTCAGCCGATAGATCGCGGCGAGGACGATCGCGCTGGCGAGCGCGATCGCGGCGAGCAGCAGCCGATCACGACCGACGGTGGCGCCCAAGATCGTGACCGTCGCGTTCGGCAGCACCCGTGGGCTCGGCCGTGCAGCCGTCCCGAAGTGGAGGATCGCGAGCGCTTGCAGCGTGAGCATGAGCCCGATCGAGGCGACGACCTTCGCGAGAGCGGGGGCGCCGCGGAGCCATCTGAAGATGCCGAGGTAGACGAGGACGCCGAACACCGCGGAGTAGACGAGCGTGACGATGACCGCGGGTGTCGTCGCCAAGCCGTGGCTCGAGAGGGGGACGCGGTGCGGCACGATGACGACCGGCAGCACGAGATCGCCGGTGGAACGCAGCTCGGTGAAGCAATAGGCCGAGAACATGGCCATGGCGCCGTGCGCGAAGTTCACGACGCTCGAGGCCTTGTACTCCACGACCACACCGACGGCGAGCAGCGCGGTCACCGCCCCGACGCCGAGGCCGAGGAGAGTGAAGAGGAGGATCGACGACATCGCTGCGGCGGTCAGCCGAGCTTCACTTCAGTGGTTCCGTCGTACCACTTGTCGGAGAGGTCAGACAGCGCGCCGTCCTTCACCTCGAGCACGCGGCGCCCGCGGACACACGTGATCGGCGAGATCGGCACCGTCATGTCACAGGTGGACGTGTCGGTCATGAAGGAGGCGGCGTTCGAAGCGGCGCGGAATGCCGATGTGATCGACTCGGCGGTCACGTTCTCGGGGCCGAGGTCGTCGACCACCGCCTTGAGGTTCATCACCGCCGTGAACGCATTGCCGGCGAACTGGCTGAGCGGGACGTGATCGCCGTAGGTGTCCAGCACCCTTCGATAGGTGGCGACTTCGGGGTCGGACGTGTCGTAGGGATTGAGCTGGCCGACGCCGATCAGCGCGCCCTCCATGGACGATCCCGCCGCCGCGAGCGTCTCGGGGCTGCTGCAGATGCCCGGCAGGAACAGCTTCGGCTTCGGGGCGACGCTCTCGTGCGCCTGCGCGGCCGGGACGCAGAGCTGCGCGCTCGTCACGGCCATGATCACGTCGGGATCGCCCTCCGCCGCGGCGGCCATCTGCGATGTGACGTCCGTGGCGTTGAGCGGCAGCGAGACGACCTTGCCGAGCGTCGCTCCGTTTGCCTCGGCCACGGAACGGACCGCCGCCTCGAACACGGGCGCGGCCGGGATGTCGATGTTGATGAGGTTGATCTTCTTGGCGTTGCCGTCGGTCGCCAGGTACTTCGTCCAGCCCGACCAGTCCGCGACCGCGTCGAGGCCGAACGCGAACGCGTGCGTCGACACCACGAGCTCGGGCGTGATGCCCGCCGCGCCCACGAGCGGAACACCCGCCTTCTCGATGATCGGCACGCTGCCCGCCGTCCCGAGCTCCGACTCACCGACGAAGGCCACCGGGTGCTTCTCGAGCAGCTGGTTGGCGCACGCCGAGGACTGCTCTGGCGAGCCGTCGGTGACACACGACTCGAGCTGCAGGGGGCGTCCGGCGGCGCCGCCGAGCTCGGTGTTCACGTAACGGACCGCCGCCTCGGCTGCCAGCCGGGAGTCAGGCAATGCCGCCGGTCCGCGCTCTTGGGCGATGATCGCGAGCTCGATCGGCTCGCCGGTCGGCGCCGGAAGGGTCGAGGCCGCCGCGCTCGAGCTCGCACTCGGAGCCGACGAGGCGCTCGCGGCGGACGAGTCGCTCGGCGTCGACGAGCTGCTCGAGGCAGTCGAGTCGTCCCCGCATGCGGCCAGCGCCGCCAGTGCCATCGAGGTCACCACCGCCGTCATCAGCCAACGCTTTGCGTTCGTTCGTCCGCGCATCTCGACTGCCTCCCCATCCGCATCTGGATGTCGCAGTGTCCGCGCCATAAATCGATTTGTCAATAGGAAAGTGATTTACAAAGTGAAGATCGTTGTCGTACAGTCGGATCGATGTCCGGCGGATCGCCGGCGCAAAATCGAGGAGGGTGCGATGAGGGTGGCCAACGCCGACGGCCGGGCGGTCCTGGTCCGCGAGGAAGGCATCGTCGACATCGCGGCGGCGTCGGGCGGTTCCCTGCCCCACGATCCGCAGGCGCTGTACGACCAGTGGGACGAAGTGAGGGCGCTCGCCGATCGCGCGCCGAGCGCCGACGCGCCGCTCGACCCGCAGGCGCTTCAAGCCCCGGTGCCTCGCCCGCGCCAGGTGTTCGCCATCGGCCTCAACTACGCCGCCCACGCCGCCGAGGCGGGCCTCGAGTCTCCGACGTTCCCGCCGACGTTCACGAAATTCCCGACCTGTCTCACCGGGCCGGAGGCGACGGTCGAGCTGCCGAGCGCGTTCGTCGACTGGGAAGTCGAGCTGGTGGTGGTGATCGCCCGCCGCGCCCATGAGGTCGCCGAGGGGGCCGGCTGGTCACATGTCGCGGGGCTCACCGTCGGTCAGGACCTGTCCGAGCGAATCGTGCAGACGCGACCGCCCGCACCGCAGTTCAGCCTCGGCAAGTCGTTTCCCGGGTTCGGGCCGATCGGACCGTGGGTCATCACACCCGACGAGCTCGAGAACCCCGACGACCTCGCCCTCGGGTGCACGGTCAACGGCGAGGAGGTGCAGAAGTCCCGCACCTCCGACCTGATCTTCGGCGTCGACGCGCTGATCAACCGGCTGTCGTCGATCACCCCGCTGCTCCCCGGCGACCTGATCTTCACCGGCACGCCCTCGGGCGTCGGCGGCACGCGCAAGCCACCCCGGTTCCTCGCCCCCGGCGATGAGCTCGTCTCCACCATCGAAGGCATCGGCACCATCCACACCCACCTCGTCGAGAGGACCACCCGCCATGACCGCTGACCTCGAGATCGCCTACCTCGGCCTCCAGACCACCGACCCGACCGGGTTCGGGACATTCCTCGCCGACGTCGTCGGCCTCGTCCCCGGCGAGAACACGACCGAGGGCGCCGCCACGTGGCGCAACGACGACCGCGTCCACCGCCTCATCATCGAAGAGGGACCGGCCAACGACGCGGTGTTCGTCGGCCTCGAGGCCGCCTCGCCCGAGGCCTTCGACCGCGCCGTCGACCGAGCCCGCGCGTCGGGCGCGACCGTCACCGAAGGCACCGGGTCCGAGATCGCCGCCCGTCGGGTCGTGGCCCTCGCCCGCGTCGACACGCCGTGGGGCGTTCCCTTCGAGCTGGTGCACGGGTTGGCGGCAGCAGACGAGCCGTTCGAGTCACCACTCGTGCCCGGCGGGTTCGTCACCAAAGGCCAAGGCTTCGGTCACGTCGTCTTCGTCACGAGTGATCTCGACACGTCCGATCGCTTCGCCCGCGACGCGCTCGGCTTCGCGCTGAGCGACTGGCTCGAGACCGAGCTCGCGCCGGGACTCCCGCTGACCGTGCGCTTCTACCACTGCAATCCCCGCCACCACTCGCTCGCGCTCGGCGCCGTGCCCATCGACCTCCCCCAGAAGCTGCACCACGTGATGGTCGAGACCGTCTCGCAGGACAACGTCGGCGCCGCGTTCGACCGGGCGTGGAACGCGGGCCTGCCGATCGCCAACGCGCTGGGCAAGCACGACAACGACAAGATGTTCAGCTTCTACGTCGTCACGCCGGCAGGCTTCCAGCTCGAGTTCGGGTATGGCGCCCGCACCGTCGAGGAGCCGTGGACCGACGAGCGTCGGTACGACCGCATCAGCGAATGGGGTCACCAACCGATCCAGTCGCCGCTGCACGCGACATGAGCGGCGCCGCTGATCTGAAGGGACGCGTCGCGCTCGTCACCGGCTCGTCCAGTGGGATCGGCGCCGCGGTCGCCGCGGCGTTCGCCGATCTCGGGGCGAGCGTGGTCGTCAACTCGGCGTCGTCCGTCGCCGCGGGCCAGCAGGTCGCGGGCGACCTTCCCGACGCGATCTACGTGCAAGCCGACGTCTCGGATGCGGTCCGGGCCGAACGACTCGTCCGCGCCGCCGTCGATCACTACGGCCGGCTCGACATTGTCGTCAACAACGCGGGCACCACAGCGGTGATCCCCCATGACGACCTCGACGGCGCCACGAACGACATCTGGGAGCGGATCCTGCGGGTCAACGTGCTCGGGCCATGGAACGTGACCCGCTCCGCCGCGCCGCACCTGCGGGACACAGGGGCTGGCATCGTCCTCAACGTCACCTCGGTCGCGGGTGTCCGTCCGGTCGGCTCGTCCATCCCCTATGCGGTCTCGAAGGCCGCGCTCAACCACCTCACGCTTCTGCTGGCCAAGGTGCTCGGGCCCGAGATCCGCGTGAACGCGGTGGCCCCGGGGCTGATCGACACGCCGTGGACGGAGAGCTGGGACGACGTCCGCGACGCGGTCCGCACCACGGCACCACTGCACCGGAGCGGCACACCGGAAGACGTCGCGGATGCGTGCGTGTCGCTCGTCATCGCGCGCTACGCGACCGGGCACGTGCTCGTCGTCGACGGCGGGGTGGCACTGCGATGACTGCCCACTTGACCGACGAGCAGCGCAGCTATCTGACCGACCACATGTGGGCCGTGCTGGCCACCGGGCGGATGGACGGATCACCACAGGTCTCGATGATCGGCTACGTGCTCGATGCGGAGGACCGGATGGTCATCTCGATAAAGAGCTACACCGCCAAGTGGAAGAACGCGCTGCGTCAGCCGCGCGTCGCGATCATGGTCCCGACGGCCGCACCAACGCGACCATCTACGGCACGGCCGAGTGCATCGACACCGATCCCCTGCGCGCTGAGCTCACGGCCGACGTGTTCGG
>DATKAS010000214.1:0-3848 GCA_035497855.1 Acidimicrobiales bacterium | reverse complement strand
GCCCTCGAAGGCGACGTCTGGCTTCCAGCCGTTCGGTCCGTCGCGGCGTACAACCGTCGCAACCTCGAGGAGATGGCACGTCTCTACCATCCTGATGCCGTCCACGTGAACCACGCGCTCGGTACTTGGGAGGAGCTGGCGTTGCCCGAGTACATCGCCTACTGCCAGTCTCTCTTCGACCTTGCGGAGCAATCCCGATTGCGCGCGATCGAGGGTGTGCAGGACGCTCGCGGGGATGTGTTGAGCCGTGTACGCCTGGCTGGCGAACGAGACGGTGGGCCGTTCTCCCAGGACTGGTGGCTCGTCACGAAGATGCGCGACGGCTTCATCGAGCGCATCGAGCAGTTTCCGATCGACCGGCACGCAGACGCCGAGGTGTGCTTCAGGAGATACTCGTCCTCGTGACGAGCGACATCATCCCCGTGGTCCCCTACGAAGACATCACAGCCGCCCACGACTTCCTCGTGAGCGCACTGCAGTTCACGTCCGCCGGCCTCCACGAGGTCGACGGCACGGTCGTGCACGGCGAGGTGCAGCTCGAAGGGCGCCGCGTCTGGCTGCACGCGGCGGCGAGTGGCCTCAGCACACCCAACCAGGCCAACGCGCAGACGGGTGGCATCGTCGTGCTCGTCGCCGATGTGGACGCGCACTTCGCGCACGCCAAAGCAGCCGGCGCGACGATCCTCCGCGAGCCGACCGATCAGCCCTACGGCCAGCGCGAGTACGCCGTGCGCGACCCCGAGGGCCACAGCTGGTGGATCGGCATGCCGCTCGGCCCTTGACGATAGTTGCGATATTGAGTAACTATTGCACTCATGGCAACTACCGGCGAGCGGCAGCTGGCCCCCCTCTTCCAAGCGCTCGCTGATCCGACTCGGCTCGGCGTGGTCCAGCTGTTGAGCTCCGGGCCACGCCGAGCGGGTGAGCTCGCTGCCGCAGCCGGAGTGTCCGCACCGGCGATGAGCAAGCACCTGCGGGTGCTCCTCGCGGCCGGTGTCGTCGCCGACGAGCGCCCGCCGGACGATGCGCGGGTGCGGGTGTTCCGGCTCCGACCCGAGTCAGTCGTCGGCATGCAGGCGTGGCTCGACCAGCTCCGTGCGCAGTGGGACGACCAGCTGCGTTCCTTCAAAGCCCATGTGGAGAAGAAGCGATGACCGACACCCTCGCAGCCTCATCCGACATCGTCGTCTCGGTCGATCCGTCGACCGCGTTCAAAGCGTTCACCGAGGAGATGGATCTGTGGTGGCAACGCGGTCCGATCAACTTCTGGGCTGACGCCGGCCGTGTCGTCGAGGTTCGGTGCGAGCCCGGTGTGGGAGGCCGGATCATGGAGATCCTGGACGACCGCGAGTCGGGTGATCATCTCGAGCGCGCTCGCATCACCGCGTGGGAGCCCGGCGCACATCTCGCGTTCGCGAGCTCGCTGGACGACGTGCTCACCGAAGTGAAGTTCGAACCCGTGGACGGTGGTACGCGCGTCGTCGTCGAGCACACCGTGCCAGTCGGCGGCAAGGACCAAGGTGGCACCGCGTGGAGTCGCGTCGTCCCGATTTGGTTCGGCGCGTGGGTCGCGCAGCGCGACCAGGTGCCGCATGAGCAGATCGACATCGCACGTCTTTCGCTCGGCGTCTACTACGCGCGACCCGCAGCGGCGGCGCGGTGGCTTGCCGACGTGTTCGGCTTCGTGGCCGCGAGCGATCTCCCGCAAGGGCGTGATCCGCTGCCGCACGGCGGGCACGGGCATCCTTGGATCGAGTTCCGCATCGGGAACGCGATCCTCAACGTGTTCCCCTTGGAGGGCGAGCGAACGGGCGGAGTGCGCACCCACATCCCCTGGGTCTACGTCGACGACCTCGACGCCCACTTCGCGCACGCAAAGGGTCGAGGCGCTGACATCGTCGAGGAGATCCGTGCCTATCCCGGCTCGACCATCTATGTCGCCGACGACCTCGAAGGCAACCGCTGGACCTTCTCTCAGGCGCGCCCGACCATGCGCTGAGCGATGCGCTCGGCGATGGCCACGGTCGTGAGATGCGTGTTCGCCTTCGGCAGGTCAGGCATCACGGACGCGTCGCACACGCGCAACTGCTCGTAGCCGATCACCGCGCAGGTCGTGTCGACGACCGCGGCCGGGTCACCGCGCGTGCCCATGCGACAGGTGCCGACAGCGTGCACGTAGTCGGTCACGTGGGCGTCGAGCCACGTGTCGATCGCATCGTCCGTGCCAAGCTCCTCTAGCGAGGTGTCCAACGCGATCACGCCGTCGGAGATCTCGGCAACTGCACGATGTCGGAGGATCTCGATCATGCGATGCACGCAGTCGCGAAGGCGTACACGATCGCGGTCGTCGCTCAGCATGTTGAAGTCGACTTCGGGATCGATGGTCGCGTCAGGGCTCCGGAGCCGAACACTCCCCGACGAGAACACCCGCATGACCGCGCCCATCAGTCGTCCGCCTGCCAGCCCTTCCTCGGTCGGGCCGACCGCGTCGAACCAGACCATCTGCATGTCGTTCGTTCCCGCGTCACACAGGTTCGACGTGTACCGGAGGAACGACGACGCGATAGCCGTGTCGGTGGTTCGCATCCGCCCATGGGGCTTCAACGCGATCTCGAAGCCGGGCGTCATGGCGTGCTCTTTGAGGTTGCCGCCGACCGGCAGCCCGTCGGCGACGCCGATGCCCGAACGAAGCAGGATCGCCGGCGAGTGGATCGCACCGGCGCAGACGACAACGTCGCCAGTCGTGATCTCTTCGCCGTCCGCGGTCCGGACGCCGACAGCGCGTCGCCCATCCAAGAGGACGCAGTCGACGAGCGTGTCTCCGCGCACCTCGAGATTCGATCGTCCGCGCGCGATCTCGAGGTACGCGTCGTTCGTGGACACGCGGCCGCGGTCGCGCATCGTGAACGCAAGGCGGCTCACTCCTGTCGACTTCGGGGCATGGCAGTCGTCGGCGGTCGGGTAGTCCAGCGCGGACATCGCAGCCCGAAGCGCCAGATCGAGCGGTGGGAGCTCCGACTCGGGCAGGCGCCACAGCGGGATCGGGCCTCCCTTGCCGTGCTGGCCGTCACCTCCGAAGTCGGCGTCGTCTTCCACGAGGAGGAACGCGTGGAGCATCTCGTTCCAACCCCACCCCGGGCAGCCGAGCTCGTCGGCCCAACGCTGGTAGTCGTCGGGTCCTCCGCGCAGGCCCATGAGCCCGTTGATGGACGACGAGCCGCCGGCTCCGAGGCCGCGGATGTACAGCGATGGCTCCTGACCGGGTCGTCTCGTCGCGAGCAAGCTGGGCCACATCCGGCCGGGCTCTGACACCGCGGCGAAGAAGTTCGGCCCGGCGATTCCCGCCGGCGTGCCCGCGCTCGTGTGGTCAGGTCCAGCCTCGAGCAACAGCACCGAACGCGCCGGATCCTCCGAGAGACGAGCGGCGAGCACCGCCCCGGCCGACCCGTTTCCCACGACCGCGACGTCGAACTCAGGCATCACTCACCGAACGACGGAGAGGCGCGGTGTGAACGTGCAGCACAAGGCGCGCACAGCCTCCGAGCTCCACGAGGTCGCTGCGCCGAACGGTACGAGGAACGCATCGCCCGCGCCGAACACCTGGTGTGCGCCGGCGTCGTCCGATACCTCGAGGTGCCCAGCGAGCAGGTAAGCGAGCTCATACGAGGACGACGGGCTCAAGGCGCGACGCCCGTCCGACGGCTCCCGCATCGCGACCGTGAGCTGGCCGCTCGGATCCACGAAGTACTGATGCGAGCGCTTCTCCGAGGCGTCGAGCTTCAAGATGGGCGACGAGCCGTCGGCGCTCAGTGGCGACTTGTCGTCGAAGATCATGAAGAACTTCTTCG
>DATKAS010000213.1:0-5538 GCA_035497855.1 Acidimicrobiales bacterium | reverse complement strand
GCCGGCGGCAACTGCACGCGGCTCTACGACCCGGGCACGAACGAGCAGGCGCAGATGCACCTCGCGCGGCGCAGCGAGCTGCACAACGCGTTGCGTCGCGACGAGCTCCGTGTGCTGTACCAGCCTCAGATCGATCTGCGCACTGGGCAGATCGTCGGCGTCGAGGCGCTCGTGCGGTGGGCACACCCGACGCTCGGTCTGCTCACGCCTGCCGACTTCGTACCCTTGGCGGAGGAGTCCGACCTCGTCGTCGAGATCGACACGTGGGTGATGCGCCACGCGTGCCTTCAGGCCGTGCAATGGGATGCGGAAGGGCTGCCACCACTCCGAATGGCTGCGAACCTCTCGGGCCGGAACTTCTCCGACGATCGCATCGTCGGGCGCGTCGCGCTGGTCCTCCAAGAGACGGGGCTCCCCGCCGATCGGCTCGAGCTCGAGATCACCGAGAGCCTGGCGCTCCGCGAATCCGAAGGCGCACTCGACATCGTCCGTCGTGTTCGCGACCTCGGTCCTCGGTTCGCCATCGACGACTTCGGCACCGGGTACTCCGCCCTCGCCCAGATGCAGCGCTTCCCGGTCGACCGCCTGAAGATCGACCGCACCTTCGTCTCCCAGATCACCTCTGCCCAGGGCGTGGCACCGTTGGTGTCGGCCTTCATCGGGATCGCTCGGGCCCTGCGGCTCGAGGTGCTCGCCGAGGGCGTCGAGACCTTGGAGCAGCAGACCTTCCTGCGGACGCACGGATGCCGGGAGGCCCAAGGCTTCCTCTACAGCCGCCCGGTCCCGGCCGAAGAGGTCGTGGCCATGGTGCGCAAGCCGTCGCTCGGTCTCCACGTCGCCGGCCACGAGGACGTGTGATCGCCTCCCTACCGACCAGTAGGTAGGCTGGCGGACATGGCTGCTCCCGGTGCATTCTCCGAGCTCGAGCCCGTCGTTGGTCGCCTGCTCGAGCGCCACCTGGCGAACAGCAAGGAGTGGTTCCCCCACGAGCTCGTGCCCTATAGCCGGGGACGCGACTTCGAGCCGGGGGCGCAGTGGCAGGAAGCGGACTCCTTCGTCCCGCTCGACGACGCGGTGCGCAGCTCGCTGTTCGTGAACCTCCTCACCGAGGACAACCTCCCCTACTACTCCCGCGACATCAACTGCCTCTTCGGTCGTGAGAGCAGCTGGGGCGAGTGGGCCCGTCGATGGACAGCGGAGGAGGGACGACACTCGACCGTCATCCGCGATTACCTGACCGTCACTCGCGCTGTCGATCCCATCGCGCTCGAGCGTGGACGCATGGCGCAGGTGACGAAGGGCGAGGTGCCCGCACCGGAGACGCAGTGGAACGGTGTCGCGTATCTCACGATGCAAGAGCTCGCGACGCGCATCGCGCATCGCAACACGGGCAAGTACCTCGACGACCCGGTGGGTTACGAGCTGATGGCTCGCGTCGCTGCTGACGAGAACCTGCACCATCTCTTCTACCGGGACCTCGCTTCGGCCGCGATCGAGCTCGATCCGTCGGCGATGGTCATCGCGATCGATCACGAGGTGCGCACCTTCGCGATGCCGGGCACCGGCATCCCGGACTTCGACAAGCACGCGCAGCGCATCGCTCGCGCGGGGATCTACGACCTCGCCGTCCATCACGAGCAGATCTTGATGCCGGTCGTGGTGCGTCAGTGGAAGGTCGACGAGCTGACCGGCCTCAGCGCCGAGGCCGAAGTGGCGCGCGACCAGCTCATCGGCTACCTCGAACGCACCGAGCGCGTCGCGGCCCGCGTGGCCGCGCGCCGCGAGCAGCTCGCCTCGCTCTCCTGACTCAGGCCGTCTGCACAGGCCGGGGCGGCGGTGCAGGTGGCTGGCGCTCTGCACCGGGGACGACGTGGACGGTCAGTCCGTTGTCGGAGTCGGCGACTGCGCTGGGCGCCGGCGGCGGTGCCGGCGGCATTCGCGCCGGCGTCATCTGCTTCACGGGCTCGTGTGGCGCGGTGAGGATGCCGATGAGTCCGACAGCGAGGACCATCCCCATCGCGATGATGCACGCGGCTCTCACGTCGAGCAGGGCTGCGACCAGCGCACCGATCGCGGCGCCACCGGCATCGGCCGCGAGCAGGATGCCGTTGATCAGCCCGAACGCGGAGGCACGGGACTCGTTCGGGAGGCGGGATCCGGCAACGGTGTTCGTCGGGATGGCGCTGCCCAACGTGACGCCGACCGCGATGAAGGCGAAGACGATGAGCGGAAGGTCGAGGTTCAACCCGAACAGGACGAGTGCGGCCGCGGCGCCGCAGGTGGCGAGCACCCCGGCCGCCTTCAAGAGCCACCGCGGGGAATGGTCCTCGAGCGGCACCACGGAGACCGTCACGATCATGCCGAGTGGTACGGCGGCGTAGAGCACGCCGGCCGCCGTGTCGCCCGCTGCCAGTTGCTTCAACGCGTATCCCGCTGCGAGTGACTGCGGGACGATCGCCCCGATGTTCACGCTGGCGAAGAAGGCGACCGCTCGGCGGACCATCACGTCGTCGTAGATCGCCCGCGCTCCGGCGCCGAGCGTCATGCGTTTCGACTTCGCTGTCGACGTCTCGCCCACGCGGAGCTGTGTGAGGACGAGGGCCGAGACGAGAAAGGAGAGCGCGTTGACGAGCAGCGCGCCACGTGCGCTGGCAAGGGCGACGAGCACGCCTCCGAGGAGGTATCCCAGCACGGTCGTGCCCTGGGCGACGATCGTGGCGAGTGCGAGCGCGTCCGGGTACTGGTAGCGGGGCACCGTCTCGGGCAGCAGCGCTGACTTCGCCGAGTCGAACGGCGGCGTCGGTAGTGCTGCGACGAACGCGAGGACGAACAAGAGCCAGATCGGCATCGGCACGAGCATCACGACGAACACGAGCGCGCGGATGAGATCGCACACGATCATGAGCTGCTTGCGGGGGAAGCGGTCGCCGAGTGTCGCGAGGACCTGGCCGATGCCGATCCACGGCAGCACGCTGACCGTGACGAGCAGCCCGGTGAGGGCGGCCGAGCCCGTCTTGTCGTAGACCAGCACCGCAAGCGCGACCCGCGCTGCCCAGTCACCCGCGCCGGAGAGCAGAGCGGAGAGGAGGATGACCGCGAGCGACCGGCTTTTCAGCGGTGCACGGAGCTGTCGCAGACGTTGGCGCAGGGTGGCCCACCTCCTCGGGCGTCACGGTAGACGGAGGTCAATAGCGGGCGAGCAAACACGGAATGTCACCGCACGACCGCGTTGCGCGTGGATGAGTATCGGCTCTTTTCCGTTCCGACTGCAGCGCGTAGCATGCGAGCTACCTGACCTGGTCAGGTGGCGATGCGTCTGAAGGGAGGAGCCCTTATGCGGCGCACGGGCTGGCAATGAGCCAGCTCCGGGAGCCACGTCGCAGCTGAGCGTTCGGGGGCGATCCCCGATCCCACCGAGTGATGGACCGGTGAGGTCGGAGGCCTGAACGCCTTACACCACAAGCTCCAGGAGCCTTAGCGATCTGGAGCCCCCGTCCCGATACCCCCGGCATCCCACGCCCCTCCGTCACAGTCGATGGCGCCGGTACTGGAGCGGGGGCTTCATCGCGCTCGGGCACTGCCCACGTCACCGAACCAGCGTCGCGCGCCAGACTGCGTCCATGCCACCGTCCATCGCAGAGGTCCACGCCGCGCTCACCGCGCCCGGTCAGATGTTCGAGATGGAGGAGGTCGCGATCCGCGGCATCCCCACTCGCACATGGAAGCTCGCACCGCCGTCGCTCCGATCGGTGCTCGAGCAGAGCCGGATGCACGGCGATCTCACGTTCCTCGTCTACGAGGACGACACGCTGACTTTCCGTCAGCACTTCGCCGCGGCGGCCACGCTGGCACATCGCCTCGTCGACGACTTCGGGGTGCGCAAGGGTGACCGCGTCGCGATCGCGATGCGGAACTTCCCCGACTGGTCGATCGCGTTCTGGGCCGCGGCCGCCGCGGGCGCAGTCGTCGTCCCGTTGAACGCATGGTGGACCGGACCCGAGCTCGAGTACGGGCTGAGCGACTCGGGCTCGGTGCTCGCTTTCGTCGACGACGAGCGGCACGAGCGGCTGGGCGAGCACTACGCCGCGTTGGCGAGCTTGCGCGGCGTCGTCGTCGCGAAGAGCGAGCACGCGTTGACCGGCATGGCAAGGCGATTCGAGGACGTGCTCGGCGACGTCGATCCCGAGGCGACGCTCCCACCGGTCGAGCTCGACCCCGAGGACGACGCGACGATCTTCTACACGTCGGGCACGACAGGATTCCCCAAGGGCGCGCTCGGCACCCACCGCAACATCTGCACGAACCTCATGAGCCTCGTCTTCGCCGCGGCGCGCTCATCGGCCCGTTCTGACTCGCCTGCGCCCGCGATGCCGGGTGGCGGCGAGCAGAACGCGTATCTCCTGTCCGTGCCGTTCTTCCACGCGACCGGATGTCACTCGGTGCTGGTCGCCAACCTCGCGTTCGGCGGGAAGATCGTCATCATGTATCGCTGGGACGCGGGTCGCGCGCTCGAGCTGATCGAGCGCGAGCGCATCACGACGTTCGGCGGTGTGCCCGCGATGGTGTGGCAAGTCCTCGACCACCCCGACCTCTCGAAGCGCGACATCTCGAGTGTGAAGTCGATCGGGTACGGCGGCGCGCCGGCCGCGCCCGAGCTCGTGCGTCGCATCGAGGCGATGTTCCCGGGTCGCACGCCGAGCAACGGCTACGGCCTCACCGAGACGTCGTCGGTCACGACGATGAACTCCGGTCCCGACTACCTCCGCAAGCCTGACAGCGTCGGTGTGCCGGTCGCGGTGTGCGACGTGAAGGTCGTCGACGAGGACGGCAACTCCTTGCCCGAGGGCTCGGTCGGTGAGCTCTGGATCAAGGGACCGAACGTCGTGAAGGGCTACTTCAACAAGCCCGAGCCGACCGAGGCGTCGTTCACCGATGGATGGCTGCACAGTGGGGACGTGGCGCGCCTCGACGACGAGGGGTTCGTGTTCATCGTCGATCGGGCGAAGGACATGGTCATCCGCGGCGGCGAGAACGTGTACTGCGTCGAGGTCGAGGCGGCTCTCTTCGAGCATCCGGCCGTCGCTGATGCCGCGGTCATCGGCATCCCGCACCAGGTGCTCGGCGAGGAGGTGGGCGCGGTGGTGACGCTCGCGCACGGCAAGACCGTGAGCGAGGACGAGCTCAAAGCCCACGTCGCCGAGCGGCTGGCGGCGTTCAAGGTGCCGGTCCGGATCTGGTTCCGCGACGAACCGCTGCCCCGCAACCCTGCGGGCAAGATCCTCAAGCGTGACCTACGCACCGAGCTCGTCGGCGAATGAGCTTGGCCGACCGCGTCGACGCGGTGCACGCGGAGTTCCGTCGCCGCAGCGCGCTCGCGCTCGGAGGAGAGGTGCGGGCGGACGACGGCCTGTTCTTCTGGGCGGGGCCGAACCCGTCGCCGATCGTGGTCAACGGCGTGATCCGCACGGATCCCTCCGTGCCCGCGGACGACGCGCTGGACGAGGCGGCCGCGTTCTTCGCGAAGCGACAGCGCGGGTA
>DATKAS010000212.1:0-4247 GCA_035497855.1 Acidimicrobiales bacterium | reverse complement strand
GGTCCGGTCGCTCCCTCGGCCCGCCGCCGCCAGTCGTCCGATCGCAGCAGCTCCCCGACATCGGCGACGCCGATGTCGACCGCCGAGTCACCGTCCACCCGCACCGCACGCGTGCGGTCACCGTCTCGAATCGTCGCAAGCTTCACGCGGGGAGTATCTCACCCGGCGACGCGTCGTCGTCTCAGGACAAGGTCGCGAGCCCGCTCGCTGTGTGCTGTCCGACGCCGATCCCGAGCCCGAGCGCTCGGCCGGCGCCGAGTGCGGCGAACGACTGCTCCATCCCCTCGACGAACACGTCGACGTCGGGGCACGTCTCGATGTCGGAGGTGATGCCGATCGTCAGCGCTCCGTCGTAGGAGAGCACGGCGACCTCGAGTGAGATGTTTCCGCCCAATGGCGCGAGAGGGTACGCCTCGAGCATGCGGGCGCCGAGGGCGTAGAGGGGCGACGGAGGCCCCGGAACATTGGTCACCACCGAGTTCACGAGCGGCTGCTGGTGCACGGTGGCTTGGACGAAGCGTGTGGCGCACAGTGGAAGCAGGTCAGCGGCTCGCAGCAGCAGGTCGGTCGTACCGGCCTCGGCGCTCGACTTCAACGACCTGGTCGTCGCGGACACCCGCGAGAGCCTCTCGACAGGGTCGCCGACGCCGACCGGCAATGACGTCAACAACGCGCCGACGCGATTGCCAAGCTCCACTGGCTCGGTGGGGTCGCGGAGCGAAACCGGAACGAGAACTCTCGCGGACTGGGCGCTCCCGACCGGCTCCCCGCGCGACACGAACAGCGCACGCAACCCGCCGGCGGCCGCGGCAAGGACGACATCGTTCACCGTCGCCCCAGACGAGCGACCCGGTCTCTTGATGTCTGCGAGCCGATAGCGCAGCAACGACACGCGGCGCCGGGACCCGATGGGAACGTTCAGCGATGTGCGGGGCGCCAGGATGCCGTTCGCTCCGACGGTGCGCAGCGCCGACATGATGTCGCCCGTCCGGTGGGCAGCCTCGAACGGGCGCCGCAACGATCCGGCGACCTCGGCCGCGACGGCGAGCGACTCGACGAGCCGGTCCCGCAGAGCGTCGACCATGAGCGTCGGCCCTGACGGTGGTGACATCGGTGTCCAGGCTTCGGGCTTCGCTGGAGGCGCATCGGCAGCCGAGTCGAGCAACACGAGCGACACGTCGACCCCGGAGACGCCGTCGACCATCGCGTGATGGGCGCGTTCGATGAGTGCCACACGTCCATCGCGCAAGCCGGTGACGAACAAGAAGTGCCAGAGCGGCAGCGATCGATCGAGGGGCTCCATCAAGACCTCTTCGGTGAGGCGGAGCAGAGCCGCCTCGTCGCCCGGTGGCGCGAGCGCGGCCACGTCGACGTGGTTCGCGATGTCGAACTGCTCGTCGTCCACCCACACCGGCCGCCCGAAGCCGAATGGCACCGTCGCTATCCGCTGCCGCAACCTGGGCAGCAGGCCCAGCCGCGCGTCGATGTGCGCCCTCACCTCGTGGAGACGGAGCCTGCCGTGATCGTCGAGCAACGGCGCGCCTTCGAAGATCGCGAGTGAGGCGCCGTGCATGGGCGTGCGCGGCGCCTCGATCACGAGGAAGGTCTCGTCGACGGTGCTGAGGCGGTCGCCGTTCATGACGTTGCCCCCGATGACGACGCTGTCGACGTTCCTCCGAGGGCAGCCACCTCTTCGAAGCTGTCCCGAAGGCACGAGACCATCAGATCGGGACTCGCGACCGCGGCCAGGTCCGACGCGATCCCTATGCAGCAGGTGTCGACATGGGAGAGGAACGTGATGGAGAGTGCGGCCCCGGTCGGCGGGGCGAAACCCCAGAGCCGCTCGATGCGAGCGCCGCCGAGGTAGGCAGGGTCTCGGAACCCGGGGACATCGACCGCGCCGACGTCGATGTTCTTCAGCATGTGTCCGAAGACCTGGGCGAGAACCGGCGGGGGAAGGCGGTCCAACAGGTCAGCGAGCACAGACGTGAAGCCCACCGCTGGCTCGGCGCGCCACCTCCGTGAGATCGCACCGGCGATCCGAGCGCGGAAAGCCGGATCCGGATCGTCGATCGGCAGAGTGAACCGTGCCGGGGTGAAGCGATTCCCTCCCGGCGGGTCGTCGTCCTTGCGCAAGTTGATCGGCATCGTCACGCGAATCGCGGGCAGCGCGTGGCCGAGCCGCCGGTGGAACTCGTGAAGGCCGCCACCGACGCCGGCGAGGAAGACGTCGTTCATCGTGCCGCCCACGGCGTGAGCCGACGCGCGCATGCCCGCGAACGGCACCTCCAAGACGTCGAAGCGCCGATCGAGGCTTCGACCGCGCAGCACCGGCGACAACGGTTCGGACGCGGGAGCGAGCATCCGGGCGATCGACCGGCCGAAGCGAGCGGCGTCGGTTGCGGCTCGCGCTGGCTGCGACACCGCGCGCATCCCTGCGAGGCCGGACTGCACGAGCCGCTCGAATGGGCTGGCCGCGCGTGTGGCTTCGGAGGCGGGACTTGTCTCAGCGTCTGTGCGTCGTTCGCCGTGGCGCGCGCAGTCCAAGACGCCTCCGGCGAGCTCCATGCCGCCAACACCGTCGGTGATCGTGTGATGGAACTTCCACACGAACGCGCCCCGCCCCCCTTCGAGACCGTCGACGATCGTGCACTCCCAGAGCGGGCGTGCGGGATCGAGTGCGCACGAGGCGATCGGGGCGACGAGATCCAGCAGTGAGCGGAGATCGCCGGGGGCAGGCGCCGCCACTCTGCGAACGTGGTAGTCGAGCGAGAAGCCGGGATCGTCCTCCCAGTGCGGCGCCGTCGCGCCGAGCCCGCCTGAGACGATCCGGTGCCGCAGGCGGGGCAGCTGCTCCGCGGCGCGTTCGAACGTGGCGCGCGCCGCTTTCCAATCGGGCTCCTGATCCAGCAGTCCGACGGCCACGATCACCGACCGCAGCAGCGGGTCTCGCTCGATGCGCCACATCACGCGATCCGATGCGGACAACTGAGACGGGAAGGACGCTGCAGAGGCCATGGCACACCTCGACTCGATATGTGCTCAGCGTCCGACGCGAGGCGCGCCCGGACCAGGGCCGAAGGTCGCTTCTTGGCATCTGCCCAGGAGGGGACGTAGGCCCCTGGGCGGGCACACGGCCGCTTCGTACGGTGCTCGAAGGAAGCGCGAGCTGAATCGAGGTCGAGATGAATCGACTGGCAGCGTTCCTCGTTCGCCGGCCCGTCTTCGTGCTTGTCCTCGCTTTGGTCGCGTTGGTGGGGCTGGCATTTGGGCTGTCCAAGATCGACTTCCGGACGAGTGAGGACACCCTCGTCTCACCGAGCACCCAGGTGTACCGGGACAACCTTCGTTACCAGGGCGAGTTCGGTGGCGAGACGATGCTCGTCCTGTTCAGTGGAGATCCAGTCGGGTTGTTCTCGGGCCAGAACATCGCGGAGCTCCAGCGCCTCGAATCCGAGCTGCGCGCGACCGATGGGGTCGTTTCGGTGGTCGGCCCGTACACGGCAGTGCGCTATGCAGCCGATCAGCTCGCGGCAGCGCCCGGCCTGCTCACCGACGCCATCGCGCGCGCCGACGACCCTGCCGCTGCACAAGCCCGTGTCGCGAGTGAGGCCGGACGGTTGGGGGCGGCCGGCGACCAGTCCCTGTCGAACCCCGAGTTCGTCCGCTTCTTGATCTTCTCGGGCGACGGCGCAGTACGTCCCTCTCAGTTGAGCGCGTTCCCCGACAAGGGCCATTCGCTCATCGTGGTGCGACTCGCTGGGAACGCATCCATCAAGGAGTCCGCTCGACTCGCGCAGGCGGTGAAGGACGTCGTCGCCCGATACCACTTCACGGACCAACAGCTCCTGGCGACGGGCACACCGGTGCTCCTCGGCGAGATCAACTCGTACCTGCAGGGCGGCATGTTGATGCTCGGCTTGGTCGCGATCTTGGTGATGGTCGTGGTGCTCGCGCTCGCGTTTCGGGTTCGCCTGCGCCTGCTCCCCCTTGCCGTGATGGCGCTCGGCACCGCGGCTGCTCTGGGAGCGGCCGGGTACATCGGCATCCCCCTCTCCCTCGTGACGATCTCGGGTCTGCCGATCTTCATCGGCTTGGGCGTCGACTTCGCGATCCAGATGCACAACCGCTACGTCGAGCAGACAGGTGAAGGCGACGCTCCCGACCGAGCGGCGAACGTCGCGGTGACGCGGATGGCGCCACCGCTGCTCGTCGCGATGACTGCCGGGGCGGTCGGGTTCCTCGCC
>DATKAS010000211.1:0-5984 GCA_035497855.1 Acidimicrobiales bacterium | reverse complement strand
GGCCTTCAGGCGCTCCCATCCACACCGCGGTCACGAGCTGGGGCGTGTATCCGATGAACCACGCGTCGGCGTTGTCCTGCGACGTGCCGGTCTTGCCGGCGACAGGCCGATCGCCGAGCGCGGCGCGCTTGCCGGTACCCGACTTCACGACGCCCTGCAGCATCTGCGTGGCGAGGCGCGCCACGCCGACGTCGACGACCTGCTCGGCCTTCGAGTCGTCGTGCTGGAAGATCACGTCGCCTTTGCTGTCGAGCACCCTGCTCACGTAGTAGGCGGGGTGCCGCCCACCGTCTGCCGCGAGCACGCCGTACGCCGAGGCCATCTCGAGCGGCGAGATCTCCTCGGATCCGATGCTCATCGACGGCACCGGGTCGAGCTTGGCCGTGACGCCCATGCGGCGCGCCGTGTCGATCACGCGATCGAGCCCCACGATCAGCCCGAGTCGCACGAACGCGCAGTTGATCGACAGGGCGATCATCTTCGAGATCGGACCGACGCCGGCCCCCTCGCTGGAGATGACGTAGTCGGGCTGGCCACCAGGAAGCGGGAACCGGCACGGGCTCGTGCCGTCGATGATGTCCGTCGGTCGTACGCCGGCTTCGAGCGCGGCAACGAGCACGAACGTCTTGAACGATGACCCGGGCTGTCGCACGCCCTGGGTCGCGAGGTTGAACTTCGCGTTCTCGAACCCCGGGCCACCGACCATCGCCTTCACGGCACCCGTCTGCGGGTCGAGCGCCACGAGCGCGACGGTGAACTTGCCGCCGGTGTCGGGCAGCTGGTCGTTGCGAGCCTGCAGCGCTTCTTGCTGCATCTTCGGATCGAACGTCGTGTAGATCTGCAACCCGCCCTTGAACACCGCGTTGTAGCGCTCCTGAGCGGTGTCGCCGAGGCGCACGTCGTCGAGCAGCTGCTGCTTGACCTCCTCGACGAAGTAGTCCTCGGGAGGCGTCGCGGCGGCGCCCGTCGTCTGCGGCGCGCTCGGGATCGGGGTGGCGTCGATGAGGTCGGCCTGGTCCTTGGAGAGCTTGCCGACGTCGACGAGTCGATTGAGCGCGACGCGCCTGCGGGCCACCGCGCGGGCCGGGAACTTGAAGGGGTCGTAGCCGACCGGGTTGCGGATGAGGCCTGCGAGGAACGCGGCCTGCGCGTACCCGAGCTGTCCGACGTCGGTGCCGAAGTAGAGCTCAGAGGCGGCTTGCACCCCGTACGCGCCATTGCCGAAGTACACGGTGTTGAGGTAGCGCTCGAGGATCTCGTCCTTCGACATCGTGCGCTCGAGGCGGATCGCGTAGATCGCTTCCTTCACCTTGCGGTTCGCGTCGCGCTTCGGCGTGAGGAGCGAATTCTTGATCACCTGCTGCGTGATCGTGGACCCACCTTGGGTCACGCCACCCGCGGAAACGTTGGCGAGCAGCGCCCGGATGAGCGACCGAGCGTTGATCCCGCCGTGGTTGTAGAACTCCTCGTCCTCGACGGCGAGCACGGTGTCGATGACCGGCTTGGGCACCTGGGCGAGCGCGACCGGCTTGCGGTTCTCCTCGGCCTTGAGGACCGCCATGACCGAGCCATCCGCCGCGTACATCACCGAGCGTTGCGCCAGCGGGTTGAGCTCGGGGAGCGAGGCCGTCTCCTCGTGCGCGGTCGCGAGGTCAGCGGCTTGCGGCACGAGCGCGGCAAGCAAGCCTGCAGCGCCAACACCGGCGAGCACGATGACGGCGATCAGTCGGAGAAGGGTGCCGGAGACGCGCACAGCGCCTCCAAACTACCCGCCGCCCTTGTCTGACCAGGGTCGCCTCACGACCAAGCGGCGATATCGTGCGCCGATGGCTCACGATCGCCGCTTCCGGTTCGGCGTGCAGGCATCGGCACCGATGTCGGGAAAAGAGTGGAGCGAGCTCGCTCGTCAGATCGAGGACCTCGGGTACTCGACGTTGACGATGCCCGACCACTTCGGCAACCAGATGGCACCCATGCCTGCGCTCATGGCTGCCGCCGCCGCGACGACGACGTTGCGCATCGGCGCGCTGGTGTGGGACAACGACTACAAGCATCCCGTCGTGCTGGCGAAGGAGCTCGCGACGATGGACCTGCTGTCCGACGGCCGTCTCGAGGTCGGCATCGGTGCGGGCTGGGAGCGCGCCGACTACGACTGGTCCGGCATCCCGTACGACCCTCCCGGCGTGCGCATCGATCGCTTCGAGGAGGGCCTCGCCGTCATCAAGGGCCACTTCACCCCCGGCCCGTTCTCCTTCTCGGGGCAGCACTACGCGATCACCGGTCTGGACGGGCTGCCGAAGCCGGTGCAGGAGCAGGTGCCGATCCTCATCGGGGGAGGCGGCAAGCGCGTGCTGTCGATCGCGGCTCGCGAGGCCGACATCGTCGGCATCAACGGCACGATGGCGGCCGGGGCGATCGGACCCGAGGCACTCGCGTCGATGACTCCCGACGCGGTCGACGAGAAGGTCGCGATCGTGAAGCTCGCGGCCGGGCCGAGGTTCGACTCGCTCGAGATGAACGTGCGGGCGTTCTTCGTGAGCGTCACCGACGATCGGGAGGGCCTCGCGGCGCGCCTGGCCGGCGGGTTCGGCATGACCCCCGAGGCGGCACTCGCCACGCCGTTCGCGCTGGTCGGCACGGTCGACCAGATCATCGAGACGCTGCACGAGCGCCGCCAGCGGTGGGGCTTCTCGTACGTGATCGTCGGCACGGGCGACGTGGAGCCTTTCGCTCCGGTGGTGGCCGCACTCGCGGGCACGTGAGCCCGCCGCGTACCGTCGCGTTTGCCGGCGCGGGATGGATCGAGGCGGTTCACGCGATCGCGGCCAAGCAGCTCGGGCTCACGATCACCCACGTCGCATCACGGGATCGCGACAAGGCGAAGGAGGCGGCAGCCCGTGCTGGCGCGATCGCCTGCACGTACGAGGACCTTCCGGCGGGCGCCGACGTGGTCGTGGTGTGCAGCGCTCCGCAGTGTCATTCGGTGCACGCGCTGCACTCGATCCGCGCGGGCGCGGCCGTGGTCGTGGAGAAGCCGCTCTGCACGACGCTCGCGGAGGCCGATGCTCTCGTGGAGGCCGAGTCCGCGGGAGCACGGATCGGGTACGCCGAGAACCTCGCGTACGCGCCGATCGTGCAGCAGCTCCTCACTGAAGTCCGGAAGATGGACGACCTGCAGCACCTCGAGGTGCGGACGGTGCAGAGCCGCCCGACATGGGGCGACTTCCTCACCGAGGCCTGGGGTGGCGGCGCGCTGTTCGACCTCGGTGTCCATCCGATCGCGATCGCGATGCTCGCGACTCGCTTGCCCGTCGTGGCCGTGTCGGCTCGGCTCGACGGCGCGGACGATCACCCGACGGACGAGCATGCCGAGGTCTCGCTTCGGTTCGCAGGCGGGCTCCGCGCCCGCGTGGTCTCGAGCTGGCGCGGCGGCGAGGTGCCGGAGTGGAGCGTGCAGGCCGCGAGCAAGACCGGCGTCGTGCGAGCCGAGCTCCTCCCCTCGTTGCTCCTCGAGCACAACGGCGACGAAGTCCCCGTCGCGCCGGCGAGCGGCTCGATCCCTCAGCTCGAGCAGTACGGCTACGTCGCGCAGCTCGCGAGCTTCCTCGATGCGTTCGATCGCGGCACTCACCCGGCCATGGACGCGACGTTCGGACGCGCGGTGCTCGACATCGTGTGCGCCTCGTACGCGTCGGCCCGCGCTGATGGCGACGAGGTCGCGGTGCCGTTCACCGGCCCACGCGATCGCACACCGCTGCAGCTCTGGCGCGGCTGACGCCGTGGTGCGCCGGCGAGTGATCGTGTCGGGGCACGTGCAGGGTGTCTGGTTCCGGGACAGCTGCCGCAACCAGGCGGAGATGCTCGGGGTCTGCGGCTGGGTGGCGAACCGAAGCGATGGCGCGGTCGAAGCGGAGCTCGAGGGCACACCCGAGGCCGTCGACACGCTGATCGCGTGGATGCGCGTCGGGCCTCCACGCGCGATCGTCACGAAGGTCGAGGTCACCGAGGCGACGGGACCGGGTGACTGGGTCGGGTTCAGGGTGCTGTCGCGTCCGCCGCCATGAGAGGCTGCACGGATGCCCGATGCTCGATACGACGCCGTGGTGATCGGCGGCGGCCACCACGGCACGATCATCGCGTGCTACCTCGCGCGTGCGGGGATGTCGGTCGGCGTGTTCGAGCGGGGCGGTCGCCTCGGCGGCGGTGCAGCGACGGTCAACGGGCCGGCGCCGGGGTTTCGGATGAATCCGTGCTCGCACTGGACGCGCTTCTACGGGCATCCCGCGTACCGCGACTTCTCGCTTCACGACGAAGGCTTGCAGTACGTCTTCCCAGAGGGCAACGAGGCGATGGTGTTCGACGACGGCACCGCGTTCACCGGTTACTCGGCGTACCGCGTCGTCGATCCCGTCACCGGACGGCAAGAGCGGTCGGATGAGAACATCACGCGCACCTACGAGCAGATCAAGCGGTTCTCGGCTCGCGACGCCGAGGCCTACGTCGTGCTGCTCGACCAGTACGAGCGGTGGTGGAAGCCCGCCTTCGCTCGCCATCGATTCACGACGCCACCGCCGTGGGGCGAGCCGGACGCGCTCGAGGAGCTCGTGAGCATCCCCGGCTCCGGTATGGAGCCGGTGCACCAGTTCATGTCGTTGCAGGCGTTGGCGTACGACTTCTTCGAGTCGCCCGAGCTGCGCACACTGTTCATGCGCGCTGCCTCGACCTCGACCGGGTGCTTCGGCGACGACCCCCCGGGCCTGCAGGGGCTCGCGCACAACCTCCCCCTGGTGCTGAGCTTCGAGCCCGCGGCGATCCCGATCGGCGGCACGCAGGCGATCACCGACGCGCTCGTCGCGGCGGGCACGAGACGCGGGGTCGCATACCACACCCGCGCCGAGGTCGATCGCATCGTGGTGCGGGGCGAGCGAGCAACGGGCATCCGGCTCGCCGACGGCTCGACAGTCGGTGCTGACCTCGTCGTGAGCGCGTTGGGCATCCCGCAGACCGTGCTCAGGTTGCTGTCCGACGTCGAGGTGCCGTCGCGCCTGGTCGAGCGCATCAACAACATCAACTACGACCGTGGTCAGCTGTGGTGGGTCAACGTCGCGTTGCACGAGCCGCCTGCCTACGCGGCAGAGGCGACCAATCCGGGCATCGGTCCGCAACCGCGCCTCTACTGGGGCCCGAAGGATCCCGACTACTACGCGACGCGGTACAAAGCCGAGATCTACCTCGAGGGCATGGCGCGGCAGACGTTCGCGCTCACCTCGTGCGACACGCTCTGGGATCCGGGGCGCGCCCCCGACGGGAAGCACATCGTCGGCGTGGAGGACTTCGCCGCACCGATCCGCCTGTTCGACAAAGCCGAATGGCAGCAGCTCGAGCGGAGGTTCGCGGACCAGCTCATCGAACAATGGCAGCGGTACGCCCCGAACATGACCCGCGACAACGTCATCGCGGTGCGCGTGTTCGGCCCTCCCGACATCCAGAACGGCCACCCCGACATGGTCGAGGGTGGCTACTCGGAGGGGTCGACCATCGCGTGGCAGCTGGGAAGGTTTCGCCCGACGCCTGAGCTGTCCGGATATGGGGTATTGATCGAGAACGTGTACTGCTGCTCGTCGAACATGCACTCGGGCTCGGGCATCGGCCGGGGCTCCTCCTACAACTGCTGGCAGACGATCGTTCGAGATCTCGCGCTCAGTGTGGACTGACTGTGTGTTTGATGCATTTCCGCACGCGGAGTGGCGGCCACGCTGACGAAAGAGAAAGATGCAGGTGAACACGACGTAAACCCCCGACATAGAGGTGCGTATATGAAGAAGCTGTTCCCGGCCCTGGGCGCGATTGCTGCCGCCCTGGTCATCTCGGTGGCGCCCGCGGGCGCCCAGACCCCAGGCGACATCACCGCGACCATCACCGCGGCTCCGTCGAACCCAACCGCCGGATCGACCGTCATCGTGACGGGCACGTTCTCGATCCCG
>DATKAS010000210.1:0-2920 GCA_035497855.1 Acidimicrobiales bacterium | reverse complement strand
GCGAGCGCGTCCACGGGTGCGATGTCGACCCAGACGCGCTTGCCCGCCTCGTCGGTGGGATCGGGATAGCCCGCCTTCACCACCTTCGCGATCCCGACCGCGGCCTTGTCGGTCTGCGAGTGGTACACGACGACGGTGTCGCCCTTCGCCATCGTCCGGAGGTTGAGCTGCGCCTGCGGGTTGGTGACGCCGTCCCAGTGCGTGCGCCGATCACGCACGAGGTCCGCCCAGCTGTACTCGCCGGGCTCGGTCTTCACGAGCCAGCTCGCCATCGTCAGCGCAGCGCGGACGCGTAGAGCTCTTCGAGCGCCTGCCAATGACGCTCGGCCGCGTCGCCGTCGTAGGTCGGGTTGTCGGGCACCGCGAACCCGTGGGCGGCGGGATAGGTGACGAGCGTGTGCGTGACGCCGGCAGATGTCAGGGCATTCGACATCCGTGCGAACGCCTCGTCGTCGAACGAGGCGTCGTCCTTGGCGCCCGCGATGTAGACAGTCGCGGTCATCGCGCGTGCGAGCAGGTGTGGGCTGTCGGGATCGGTGGTCGCGATCCGTCCCCCATGGAACGAGGCGGCCGCTCCCACGCGGTCGGGGTAGCGACCGGCCGCGTTCAGTGCGAGCCCTCCGCCGAGGCAGTACCCCGTGGTGCCGACCTTCGTGTCGGCGACCTCGGGCTGCTCGGCGAGGAACTGCAGCATCGCCCCCGCGTCGCGTGTGGCGCGGTCGTTCGTGACGCTGCCCGCAAGGCTCATGAGCCGATTCCGCTCCTCGGGCACCGTGAACACCGTCGAGAGGTCGAACGGCTCGTACTCACCTGACCGGTAGTAGATGTTCGGCAGCAGCACCGCATACCCGAGGTCTGCAAGGCGTTGCGCCATCTCGTGGAAGGTGCCGCGCACGCCGCCGGCGTCGGGGTACATGATCACGGCGGGCCATGGTCCCGATCCGCGTGGGGTGTGCAACGTCGCGTCGCACGCGCCATCGGGCGTCGGGATCACCACATCACGCTGGGGCACGGCGTCCTCCTTGTCGCGCTCCTGTCGCGCCCCCGGGGTGAATCGAACACCCGGCACACGGTTTAGGAAACCGTTGCTCTGTCCACTGAGCTACGAGGGCGAGATGCGAGGCCACGATACTTTATGCCTTGACCGTTATATGCGTGATGAGGCATGCTTGGCGCGATGTTCGACGTGCTCGCCGAGCCGCATCGCCGGCAGATCCTCGACCTGTTGCGCGACGACGAGCGAGCCGTCGGCGACCTCGTCCACGAGCTCGGCATGAGCCAGCCCAACGTGTCGAAGCACCTGCGCGTCCTGCGCGACGCGGGTCTCGTCTCGGTGCGTACCGACGCGCAGCGCCGGGTGTATCGCTTGCGATCCGAGCCGCTGCGTGAGATCGACGAGTGGTTGCGTCCCTACCGCGCCGCGTGGACCAAGCGGCTCGACGAGCTCGAACGGCATCTCGACGACATGGAGGACCGAGCATGAGCCCGATCGACGACCTCGGTGTGCTGACGTCCGAAGGCGACCAGTGGACGCTCACCTTCACACGTCGCCTTGGTCACGCTCCCGAGAAGGTCTGGCGCGCGGTGACGGAGCCCGAGCATCTCGCGACGTGGTTCCCGCAGCGGATCGAGGGCTCGCTAGAGGCCGTAGTCGCTTCGTGCCTCCTCGCCGTGCACCATCACCGCCCAGATCACGAACAGGTCCATCACGATCACGAGGAACGCCCATCCGCCGTTCGCCCCGCCGAGACCTGCGACGTTTCCGATCGCGCTTGCGCATGCCGCGAGCACGGCGATGATGCGGCCGTAGATGTGGCCCCTGGCGAGCGACAACCCACCGACGATCATGAAGATCCCGAGGAAGATGTGGATCCAGCCCCACGCGGTGTAGCCGAGGTTCACCGCGACTTGGGTGTCGGGTCCGTAGTACTCGTCGCCGCGCGTGATCGAGACGATCCCGTGGATGATCTGGAAGATGCCTCCGAGGATCAGGAGGAACGCGGCGAACCAGATCCAGCCGACCCACCCGGTGAACATGGGCTTCTGTTGCTGTGGTGAGCTCATGCATTGACGGTACCGACGCGCACGTCATCCTCTGCGGATGCTTCTGCGCGAGGCTGGATCGATGCCGCGGCTCGACCTGAGGTCGCGCGAGTACAAGGTGATGCTGCAGCCGGAGCGCTTCGCCGGCGACGACGACGCGTCGACGGATCTGCCGACCTGGGTGCACCCGAACCCGGTGACGAAGACGGCGTTCGTCTATCAGGGCCGATGAAGGTCCATCTCGCGTACGGCGAGACCGGCATCGACATCGACGTGCCTGCGGAGCGCACCGTCGTCGTGACACCCGAGCAGCTGACGCCGGTGTCAGACGAACGGGCCGCGCTGCTCGCCGCGCTCCGACACCCGACGGTCGGCTTGCCGCTCCGCGACCGGGTGCACCGCGGGCAGACCGTTGCCATCTCGATGTGCGACGGCACTCGCCCCCAACCTCGCCACGTGATGATCCCCGCGATCCTCGACGAGCTCGACGGGATCGTGCACACGGACGACGTGGTCGTGCTCGTTGCGACGGGCACGCATCGCGGCAACACCGCCGAGGAGCTCGTCTCCATGCTCGGCCACGACGTGCTCGACCGTGTGCGGGTCGTGAACCACGACGCGCGAGACGAGTCGACGCTCCTGTGGTGCGGGCAGGTCGTGGACGTTCCCGTGTGGCTGAACCGCGAATGGGTTGCAGCCGATGTGCGCATCACCACGGGCTTCGTCGAACCCCACTTCTTCGCCGGGTTCAGTGGCGGGCCGAAGCTCAACGCGCCCGGCCTCGCCGGGCTCGAGACCACGTTGGTGCTGCACAACGCGTGGCGCATCGGCGACGAGAACGCCACGTGGGGTGTCACGGTGGGCAACCCCGTGCACG
>DATKAS010000209.1:0-3383 GCA_035497855.1 Acidimicrobiales bacterium | reverse complement strand
GCTGGAGCACCCACGAGCTGCGCCCACAGCGCCGCCGCCAGCTGCGAACGAGCAGAGTTGTGCGTGCACACGAAGAGCGCCGGACCTGCCACCCGTTCTGCTCTCGGCACGAGGTCAGCGAGGGCACCGTGAACGAGTCGGACGTACCGACGCCGGCCGTCGCCACTCGAGCGGCTGCGGGTGATCAGGCCGACGTGCTCGAGGACGTCGAGGTGATGCGCGAGAAGGTTGGAATCGACCCCGGTCAGCTCGCGCAGCTCGACGGGAGCTCGGTCGGATGAAACGAGCTCGTCGACGATCGCCAGGCGCGTCGCATCGCCGAGCGCCGCGTGGCGGGCAGCGCGAGCGACGAGGGACTGCTCGACTGACACGACCTGAGCCTAGTCATTCAACTGTTGTTGAATCAATCTTGATTGAATGAATGGACAACCGTCGAAACGACGCCTCACGAACGGACAGGGCCACGCACCGCGTCGCAGCGAAGGCGAAGCACGGCGTCGATGCCGCCCTCGGGCGAGCGATCCAGGCGAAGCGAGCCATGGCTCGCCCGCGCGAGCTGTTGCGCGATGGCGAGGCCGAGCCCTGACCGGCCCGTGCGAGGGCCCGTGGCGCTCTGCCAGAACGGAGCAAACGCGTTGAGGCGCTCCTCCTCGCTCATTCCGGGACCTTCGTCGATCACGTGCACCTCGATCCCCGAACCGACGCGAACCGCTCGTAGGGTCACAGTGCTCTCGGGCGGGCTCACATCCAGCGCGTTGTCGATCAGGTTGTCGAGGATCTGCTCGAGGTGACCCGGAACGAGCTCGGCGGTGAGCGAACCGGTTCCGTCGAGGTCGAGCTCGAGCCCGACCCGCTGCTCGGTGGCAAGAGGCAGCCAGGCGTCGTGGCGCTCCGTGACCGCGCTCGAGACGGACACGGGCTCACGCACCGATCGTCGCCCCTCGGCGCGCGCGAGCGACAGCAACCCGTCGACGAGCCGAGTGAGCCGCGCCACCTCCTCCAAGGCGGCATCTCTCGCGGCCTCGTTGTCGGGATCGAGCGTCTCGAGACGAAGCTGCAAGGCCGTGAGCGGAGTCCGCAGCTGATGGCTCGCGTCGGCGACAAATCGCCGTTGAGACGTCACGAGCTCGTCCAGGCGATCGGCCATCTCGTTGAAGGTGGCCGCCAGCGCCACCACTTCGGGTGGGCCGTGGGTGGTGTCGGCGCGAGCACTCAGCTCGCCCCGACCCAGCGCGGCCGCTTGGCGGTCGAGGCGCACGAGCGGGTCGACGACCCAACGACTCAGCCGGCTGCTGACGATCAGCGAGACGCCCACGACCGCCAAGCCGAGACCGCACAGCACCAACCAGAACTGATGGACGCGGTGATCGATCGACTCGTCGGTGCGGGCGACGAGGGCCGCGCCGCCCCCTGCGACCGGCGCGGCGACGTAGACGATCCCGTTCAGCTCGCCGGAGCGGGCCGAGCCTCGCCGAGCGGCATCGAGGATCGCGCGGAAGCCAGGGTCGCTCGAGAGCACGTTGTCGCCTGTGAGGTCGACACCCTCCGCATCGACCATCGTGACGACCTCGCCGGGCTCGCCCGAGAATCGCTGCGCCAGTCCCGGCACATCGTGTTCGGCGGGATGCTCGACGATCTCGCCTGTGAGCACCGCAAGGGCCGCGGCGTCCCGCTGCAGTGCCGCGTCGAGCGCGTCGTGCTCGTGGCGGCTGTAGACGAGTGCGAGCGGAACCTCCATCGCGAAGAGCACGGTGACGACGAGAGCGAGATTGGCGAGGATCAGACGCCGTCTCACGGATGGCGCAGCCTGAAGCCCACCGTCCGCACCGTCTCGATCAGCCCGGGGTCACCCAACTTTTTGCGAAGGGAGGCGACGTGCACGTCGAGCGTCCTCGTCGGGCCGTACCAGTGCGGGTCCCAGACCTCGTCCATGATCTCTTGGCGACTGACGACTGCACCCGGGTCTTCGCCCAGGAGCGACAGCAGGTCGAACTCCTTGGGGCTGAGCGCGACCTCGCGCGCATCGACGGTCACACGCCGAGTGCGACGATCGATCTCCAGGGCGCCGAAGCGCTGGGCAGCGGGCTCCAGATCGTTCGCGGCGCGACGCGACACGGCGCGAACGCGGGCGATCAGCTCTCGCAAGCTGAACGGCTTGACCAGGTAGTCATCAGCGCCGAGCTCGAGCCCGAGGACGCGGTCGCTCTCATCACCGCGTGCGCTCACCACGATGATCGGCACCGCAGAGGTCTGCCGGACCTGTCGGCAGACCTCCGACCCGTCCATGTCAGGAAGGCCGAGGTCGAGCAGCACCAGATCGGCCTGACCGATGCGCGCGAGGGCAGCGGAAGCCGTCGCGGCGCGGTCGACCGTGTACCCCGCGCGCTCCAAGCCTTCGACGAGCGGGACCGCAATCGCCTCGTCGTCTTCCACCACCAACAGGCGCACGCGTCAAGCATGGCGGGTTTGAGCCCCGCGTTGGGAAGACCTTTACACAGGCTTGACCTAGCCCTGGGAAGGCGTTGACGGGCCGGCCCATACGTTCACTCGCGTGGCGACGACACTTCGGGCTCCCGCGCTCCGCCCGACCGCCCCTCCCGTCACCGTCGACGCTCGCCGTGACCGAGCGCGAGACGTCGGGACCGTGGTCATCGCCAATGCGGTCGTCGTCGTCGGACTGTGGCTCCGCCACGGTGGCCCGGCCTTGCTCGGAACGCCCGGCGGTGCAGCGACTGCCGTCGGACAGCTGACCGGGCTTCTCGGCGCGTACGTCGTGCTCATCGAGCTCCTTCTGATGTCGAGGATCGCATGGCTCGAGCGGTCGATCGGCTTCGACCGCCTCGCGGTGTGGCACCGATGGACGGGATTCGCCGCGGTCACGCTGCTCACGAGCCATGTCGTGTTCATCACGCTTGGATACGCGGCGAGCAGCGGCCAGACCATCGTTGCGCAAACCGTCGATTTCGTGAAGCACTACCCCGATGTGCTCATGTCGATCGTCGGCTTCGCGCTGTTCCTCGCCGTCGCGATCACCTCAGCACGAGCGGCGCGGCGACGAATGACCCGTGAGGCGTGGTACGCCGTCCACCTCTACGCGTATCTCGCGGTCGCGCTCTCCTTCGCACATCAGCTCGCTGTCGGCACAGACTTCAGTGGCGACCGCCTCGCACGCGTGTGGTGGATAGCGCTCTATCTCGCCGTGTTCGGCGCGATCGTGGCTTGGCGGCTGGCGCGACCTCTGTGGTTCAACGCCCGACATCGTTTGCGCATTCATTCGGTGCGACGGGAGGCCAACGGCGTCGTCTCGATCTACCTCACCGGCGCTCGCCTCGCCGACATGAACGTCGCCGCCGGCCAGTTCTTCCTCTGGCGGTTCCTCACTG
>DATKAS010000208.1:0-2339 GCA_035497855.1 Acidimicrobiales bacterium | reverse complement strand
CGTCCCGGGCGAGCAGGGGTCGCTGAGCGTCGAGCACGCTCGGGCTCACCCCGCGACAGCCGCGCTGACTCGACCATGCCCTTCGTCCTTCGTTCGTGCCTGGAACGGGCAGTTGCCAGGCGACTTGGCGTCGTGTCGCCGCGTCGCGCCGGCCGGGACGAGCTGCACCTCTCCCGGCACACCAACGCTTGACCGCAGCAACGTCCGCGATCGCCTGCGTCACCTCGGCCCGATCGCTCGACTCAGGATCAGCAAGGGGAAGGAGGATCTCATCCGACGAAGGGGTGTGACATTCCCAACGATCCGCGTACTCTCGCCGCGATGAGTGACACACCGATCGATCTCGTGCAGGCGTTCTGCGATTCCTGGGCGACAGGCGACCTGGACAGGATCATGTCGTTCTTCGCCGACGATGCCGTGTACCACAACATCCCGATCGACCCCGTGCACGGTGTCGACGCGATCCGTACCACCATCGCCGGCTTCACCACCGGCGTTGAATCGGTGACGTTCGACGTGGAGCACATCGCCGCAGCAGGCGACGTCGTCCTGACCGAGCGAGTCGACGTCTTCACGTTCCCGAACGGTCGCGTGTCCCTGCCCGTGTCGGGAACGTTCGAGGTGCGCGACGGCAAGATCGCCGCGTGGCGCGACTACTTCGACATGAACCAGTTCATGAAGCAGCTCCCGACCGGCTGAGGGCATATCCAGCACGACTGGGACGAAAGGCTCTCGTGCCCGTCGTCGAGCTGCTTCATGCTGAGAGGCAGCGAGACGAGGAGGCCGAGATGCACGAGCCTTGGGTCTGGACGGTTGAGATCATTTTCACAGAGGACGGCGACACCACCCGCGCTGATGCCGTGCTGTCGGGTCCGTCCGAGGATCTGCGCGGATGGGGACGGTCCCGCCGCAATCCGGCGGATCCGGCGCTGCCGGCGGTCGGCGAGGAGGTCGCCGCGGCACGGGCGCTGACGGACATGGCGCACCACCTGCTCGACGCAGCTGCGCACCGCATCGAGTCGTGGGAAGGTCATTCGGTCAAGCTGACCCGCTGACCGACGAGGGATCGCAGCCGTCGAGCACTGTCAACGACGAAGCTAGGTGTTCGCCGTGGGGCGATTCCCGCCCGCGGACGGGGTTGTCAACCCAGACTGCCGCGGCTCGGTGTTGTCGCGCTCGCAGCGCGGCTGGCAGACCACTTACGACGGCTCCCCGACCATTGACGGCGACAGCAACCACCCATTCCCACCGCAAGCCGTGGGAAGGTCACTCGGTCAAGTCGACCCGCTGACCGGGTTCAGCGGCGACACGACCTCGCTCGATGTGGATGCGCCGTTCCGCGGCCGCTGCGACAACCGGATCGTGGGTGACGAGGATGATCGTGAGCTCGGCGCGTCCATGCAGCTCCTCCAACAGCTCGAGGACCCGCTCCACGGAGTCGTGGTCGAGGCTGCCGGTCGGTTCGTCGGCGAGCAAGAGGCGCGGCTCGTTCGCGAGAGCTCGAGCGATCGCGACCCGCTGACGTTCTCCGCCCGAGAGCTCGGGAGGGCGCCGCCGCTCGAACCCGGCCAGACCCACGTCGGCGAGCAGCTCGCGGGCTCTCGCGCGCTGCTGCGCGTGCGGTCTGCCCGTGCCCAGCATCGCCACTTCGATGTTGTCCAGCGCGCTGAGGTGCGGCAGCAAGTTGTGCAGCTGGAAGACGAGACCGACTCGCTCCCGTCGATACTGGCTCGGATCGTGGAGCGACGTCAGGTCGTCGCCGTCGACGCGCAACGTACCCGAGTCGGGCGGCTCCAACGCGGCGAGGAGGTGCAGCAAGGTCGACTTGCCCGATCCGGACGGACCGGTCAGTGCCACGTACTGGCCGGAAGGCACCGTGAGGCTCAGCCCGTCGAGCGCGACCGTCTCACCGCGCCCGTGGCCGAACGTCTTCCGGAGATCGACCGCTTCGACCGCGAGGCGAGGTGTCCTACTCACGACGGATCGCATCGAGAGGCGACAACCGGGCCGCCCGCGTCGCCGGGTACAGAGCTCCGAGGAACGCAACGGCAGCCGCCGTGAGCAGGGCACGCGCGAAGACGCCCGCGGTGTAGCTCGGATGCAGGATGCCTTCGAGGCGAGGAAGGTCAGCGAGGACGGTGATCAGCACGTAGGCGAAGAGCACACCGAGGGCCGCTCCGGCGAACCCGATGGCGATCGCCTCCCCCAGCACGAGCGCGACCACCCGACGCGGTGACCATCCGATGGCACGGAGGATGCCGAACTCGCGGTAGCGCTCGACCAGGGAGAGCAGCATCGTGTTCATGACGATGATCGCCCCGATGATCACCGCTACGACG
>DATKAS010000207.1:0-2170 GCA_035497855.1 Acidimicrobiales bacterium | reverse complement strand
GCGATCGCGGACGAGATCATGAGCGTGCTCATGGGTGACGACGTCGACAGCCGCAAGCACTTCATCACGTCGAATGCCAAAGACGTGCGCTTCCTCGACATCTGATGAGCGACGTCACGCCTCCCCGGGGCCCCTCCGACGGCACGCTCGCGTTCGGTTCGATCGAACCGATCGAGATCCAAGAGGAGATGGAGCGCTCCTTCCTCGACTACGCGATGTCGGTCATCGTCAGCCGCGCGCTGCCCGACGTCCGAGATGGCCTCAAGCCCGTGCAGCGCCGCATCCTCTACGACATGTTCGACCAGGGCTTCCGGCCCGACCGGCTGCACGTGAAGTGCGCTCGTGTCACGGGAAGCGTCGCTTCGCGGTGGCATCCGCACGGCACGAGCTCGATCTACGACGCGCTCACGCGCATGGCCCAGCCGTTCTCCGTGCGTCACCCGCTGATCGACTTCCACGGCAACTACGGCTCCCCCGACTTCGATGCTGCGGCCGAGCGGTACACGGAGTGCCGCCTGTCGGTGCTCGCGATGCAGCTCATGGCCGGCATCGACGAGGAGACGGTCGACTTCGTCGACAACTACTCGGGTGAGTTCCAGGGCCCGGACGTGCTTCCTGCCCGGTTCCCGAACCTGCTGGTGAACGGCAGCCAGGGCATCGCGGTGGGCATGGCGACGAACATCCCGCCGCACAACCTGGGCGAGGTCATCGACGCGGTCGTCCACCTCATCGACCATCCCGACGCGACGCCCGACGACCTCATGCAGTTCGTGAAAGGCCCCGACTTCCCGACGGGCGGCTCGATCCTCGGTCGTGCCGGCATCATCGACGCCTATCGCACGGGCCGCGGCTCTGTCCGCATGCGGGCCACCGCCGAGATCGAAGAAGTGAAGGGCGGCACCCAGATCGTCGTGACCGAGCTGCCGTATCAGACATCGGCCACCGCGATCGCCGCGCGGATCGGTGAGCTCGCGAACGAGAAGACGGTCGAAGGCATCCGCGCTGTCGACAACTTCTCCTCCGGTGATGGCACGCGCCTGGTGATCGGGCTCAAGCGCGACGCGAACGCGAACGTCGTGCTGAATAACCTCTACAAGCACACGCCGATGCAGACGAGCTTCGCGATCAACATGGTCGCCCTCGTCGACGGCGTACCTCGCACGCTCAACCTCGCGACGATGCTGAGCGCCTACGTCGAGCACCAGATCGACGTGATCACGCGCCGGTCGGAGTTCCGCCTCCGCAAGGCGCGCGATCGAGCCCACATCGTCGATGGATTGCTGCGTGCGCTCGACATGATCGACGCGATCATCGCGTTGATCCGCGCATCCGAAGACCGCGCCGCCGCACGTGAAGGGCTGATGGCGGAGCCGTTCTCCTTCAGCGACATCCAGGCCAACCACATCCTCGACATGACGCTCGGCCGGTTGACCCGACTCGCACGCCACGAGCTCGAGGACGAGATGGCCCAGCTCCGCGAGACCATCGCCGAGCTCGAGGCGATCCTCGCCGACGACGGCAAGCTGCGCGCAGTGATCAAGGCCGAGCTCGCCGAGGTGCGCAACGACCACGCGGCACCTCGCGTCGCGAAGATCACGCACGACCCGGGCGAGATGAACGTCGAGGACCTGCTCGACGACAAGGAGCTTCTCGTCATCATGACGAGGGCCGGCTACATCAAGACGGTCGAGGCCGACTCGTTCCGTACGCAGGGAAGGGGTGGCCGCGGCGTTGCGGGCGGCAAGCTGAAGGAAGAAGACCTGGTCAAGCGCATCCTCCACACGAGCGCGCACGCGTACCTCCTGTTCTTCTCGAACCGTGGCCGGGTCTACCGGCTGCGCGCGCACGAGATCCCCGAGCGTGACCGCACAGCGAAGGGCATCCCGATCGTCAACCTGCTTCCGCTCACCCCCGACGAGCAGATCGAGGCGATCATCGACACGCGGGACTACGAGACGAACCGGTACCTGTTCTTCGCCACGAAGCTCGGGCAGGTCAAGAAGACGCTGATGTCCGAGTACGACAAGTCTCGCCGAGAGGGCTTCATCGCGATCAACCTGCGCGAGGGCGATGAGCTCGTGCAGGTGATCCAGACCAACGGCACCGAAGACGTGATGCTCGTGTCTCGCAAGGGCATGGCGATCCGGTTCACGAACGACGACGAGCAGGT
>DATKAS010000206.1:0-7949 GCA_035497855.1 Acidimicrobiales bacterium | reverse complement strand
CCGATGGTCGTCGCTCGCGACATCGCCCATGCGAAGATCAAGGAACGGCTCGACGCGGGCGAGGAGATGCCGCAGTACCTGCGCGACTACATGGTCTATTACGCAGGCCCCGCGAAGACACCGGAGGGCTACGCGTCGGGTTCTTTCGGTCCGACGACCGCGGGTCGCATGGACTCCTATGTCGAGTTCTTCCAGGCGCACGGCGGCAGCCACGTGATGCTCGCCAAGGGCAACCGCTCGAAAGCGGTCACCGAGGCATGCCACAAGAACGGCGGGTTCTACCTGGGCTCGATCGGCGGGCCCGCGGCGCGCCTCGCAAAGGACTGCATCACCAAGGTCGACGTGCTCGAGTACCCCGAGCTGGGGATGGAGGCGGTGTGGAAGATCGAGGTGGTCGACTTCCCGGCGTTCATCGTGGTGGACGACAAGGGCCACGACTTCTTCGAGGACGTCTCGCGGCCTGTCTCGTTGTCGCTCAAGCCCTGACGTTCCTGGCTGCCTGCGCCGACGACGCGCCCGCGGCACCGCCGAGCAGGAGCGACTTCGTGGCCAACGCCAACGCGATCTGCGACGAGAGCTCGAAGCTCATCAACGCCGTCAGCTCCGAGCTCGGCACCGACGCGAGCGACACGGAGATCGACGACTTCGTCAGGCAGACCCTCGTGCCTGCGATCCGAGACGAGATCGCGCGCATCCGTGCGCTCGGCTTCCCGTCGGGCGACGCGAACAAGCTCAACGGCGTGCTGTTCGACATGGACGGCGTGCTCGATGACTTGTCGGTCGATCCGAACAAGGTGCTCTCGCAGGGCAGCACGCCCTTCGAGGACATCAACCGGCGGCTCGACGACTACGGCCTCACTGCGTGCGGATCCGGCACCGACACGGGCGGCGCACCCTCCAGCGACACGACGACGCCGCCGTCTACGGTCGCGACGTGAGTGCGATCGCTGACCTCCCCGAGCTCGACACCTTCAGCTCCGACTTCCAAGCCGATCCCCACGGGATGAACCGCGCCGCGCTCGCGCGTGGCCCCATCGCCCGGAGCCCATACGGCGTCGAGGTGTTGAGCTACGAGGGCGCGCAAGCCGTGATCAAGGATCGGCGCTACGGCATGCCGGCCGGGCTGACCCTCGCCGCGCAAGGCATCACGGAGGGCCCGCTCTGGGACCGTGTCGTCAACGGCATCTTGAGCATCGACGGTGACGAGCACGCGCGGCTGCGGCGGTTCGTCGCGCAGTCGTTCACGCCCCGCACCACCGATCGCCTGCGCGAGTCGATGCGCCGCTACATGGGTGAGCTGCTCGACGCGGCGCCCGACGACGGGGACCTCGACGCCGTCGAGCTCGTGAAGTCGTATCCGATCGCGGTGATCTGCGAGCTGCTCGGCACGCCCCGCGAGGACTGGGCGCTCTTCAGCAACTGGACCGACGACATCTTCAAGATCTTCCAGTTCAACGCGGTCGAAGACGGTCCGGACATCCTGCGCGCCTTCGACGAGGTCGACGCCTACATCGACGCGATGGTCGAGGAGCGGCGCCGCGATCCTCGCGACGACCTCATGACCGAGCTCGTCCAGGCCGAGGACGAGGGCGATCGCCTCACTCGCGAGGAGCTGCGGATGCTGGCGGGCGCGGTGCTGAGCGCGGGCACCGACACGACCCGCAACCAGCTCGCCGCGGCGATCCAGGAGTTCGCCGATCACCCGGATCAGTGGGCCGCGATGCCGAACGACGTGGCCGACGCCCCGCGCGTCGTCGACGAGGTCATGCGGTACTCACCCGTGATCATGGGCACGGCCCGCCAGCCCGTCGAGGACGTCGAGCTGCTCGGCGTCGAGATCCCTGCGGGCACGATGGTCGCGGTCAACACCGCGGCGGCGAACCGCGATCCTGCGGTGTACGCCGACCCCGATCGATTCGACATCGCCCGCAACGGTGCACCGCCCCACCTGACGTTCGGCGGCGGCATCCACTACTGCCTCGGCGTGCACCTCGCGAAGGCAGAGCTCGCGGAAGCACTCGTGCAGATCCACGAGAAGTGGCCGACGATCGAGCAAACCGGGCCGGCGCCGTGGAAGCCGGTCGTCGGCATCAGTGGCCCGATGACCCTGCCGCTTCGCGTCACGCCAGCGCCACGAGCTCGATGAGGTCGTCGCTCCAGTAGTCGAGGTCGCCGTCGGGCATGAGCAACACCCGGTTCGGTTCGAGCTCGGCGACGAACTCACGGTCGTGGCTCACGATCACCATGCCGCCCTGCCACGACGCGAGCGCCGCACCCACCGCGGTGCGCGAACCCGGGTCGAGGTTGTTGGTGGGCTCGTCGAGGAGCAACAGGTTGTGCCGACCTGCGACGAGCTGCGCGAGCGCGAGCTTCGTCTTCTCGCCTCCGGACAACGTGCCCGCGTCCTGGAACGCCTTCTCGCCCGTGAGGCCGAACATGCCGAGCAGGCTGCGCAGCTCGACGTCGGTCGTGATCGCGTGGTCTCGCATGTGGTCGAGGAGCGTGCGTCCGCTCGTGATGCCCTCGTGCTCCTGCGCGTAATAGCCCAGTGACACGCCGAGGCCGAACGACACCGTGCCGGTATCGGCGATCGCCTCACCCGCGAGGATGCGAAGAAGGCTCGTCTTGCCCGCACCGTTGAGTCCGAGCACGAGCAGCCGCTCGCCGCGCTCGAGCGCGAACGTCACGACCGTGAACACCGGAGGCCCGTCGTAGCTCTTGCTCACTTCGTCCACCTCGAGCAGCACGCGACCAGTGTGCGGCGGAGGCGGCAGCTTCACCTTCAGCGTGCGGTCGTGCGTCGGCGCCTCGACGTGCGCTGCCTTGATGCGGTCGGCCCGCTTGTCGAGGTTGTGCGCCTTGCTCGCGAGCGTCGCCTTCGCGCGGATCTTGTCGGCCAGCGTCGTGAGCCGCTTGATCTCGGCGTCTTGCTGCGCGGCGACCTTCGCGAGACGGATCTCGTCCTTCGCCCGCGCCGCGATGTATTGGCTGTACGTGCCCTTGTACTCGACCATGTGGCCGGGTGACTCCTCGTTCGGGCGATCGAGGTGGAGCACGCGGGTGATCGACTCGTCGAGCAGCTCGAGGTCGTGGCTGATCACGAGAAGTGCTCCGCGGTAGGTGCGGAGGAACTTCATCAGCCATGCACGCGCATCGACATCGAGGTGATTCGTCGGCTCGTCGAGGAGAAGGACGTCGCTGCCCCCGAACAAGATGCGGGCGAGCTCGACGCGGCGTCGCTCACCGCCCGACAGCACCGACAGCGGGAGGTCGACGCGATCGGCCTCGATGCCGAGCCCGGCGACCAGGGAGCGCACCTCGGACTCCGCGGCGTAGCCGCCTTGCGCGCGGAACGCCTCCTCGGCGCGCGTGAACCTGCCGACGTTGTCGTCGCTGTGCTCCTCCTCCATCGCGAGGCGGAGCTTCTCGATGCGCACCGTTGCCTGGTCGAGGCCGCGGCCAGACAGCACGTGGGTGAGCGCCGTCACGCCGTCGAGCAGCCCGGCGATGCGGGGGTCCTGCGGGAGGTAGCCGAGCGCGCCTTGGCGGTGGACGACTCCGGCCGCCGCAGGCGCCGCTCCTCCCAGCACGCGGAGCAGGCTCGTCTTGCCGGCACCGTTGCGTCCGACGAGACCGACTTTGTCGCGGGCGCGGATCGTGAGCGACGCGCCCTCGACGACGAGGCGCCCGCCGACCTCCACCGAAAGCTCGCGGGCCTGCAACACGAGGATCAAGGCTACGAGGCGGAGGCCCGATTCTCGGTACCGTTTCGAACGGTGACCGACCACGAGCACGCCCACGGCAGCGCCCGAGCGGGCGCGCGCCACGAAGGAGCGCTGCGCGCCGCGTTCTTCTTGATCCTCGGGTTCCTCGTCGTGCAGGTGATCACGGGGATCGCCACCGGATCGCTCGCCCTGCTCTCCGACGCAGGCCACATGGCCACCGACGCGCTGGGCCTCGCGATGGCCCTCGCCGCGATCCACGCCGCGTCGCGTGCCCGGGTCGACGGGCAACGCACGTTCGGCCTCTACCGGCTCGAGATCCTCGCCGCGCTCGCGAACGCGGTGCTGCTGTTCGGCGTCGCCGCGTGGGTGCTCTACGAAGCGATCGTGCGGCTCGGTGAGGACCGCGAGATCGCGTCGGTGCCCGTGCTCGTCGTCGGCATCATCGGGCTGATCGTCAACTTGATCGCCCTGCGGCTGTTGCGGCCGGGCGCGAGCGAGAGCCTGAACGTGCACGGCGCGTCGCTCGAGGTGCTGTCCGACACGCTCGGCTCGATCGGCGTGATCGTCGCCGCGATCGTGTGGGGCATCACCGGGTGGACCTGGGTCGACCCGATCATCGGCGCGGCGATCGGCGTGTTCATCCTGCCGAGGGCGTTCCGCCTCGGACGCGAGGCGGTGCGGATCCTCGTGCAAGAGGCACCCGCGCACATCGACATCTCTGCGCTGCACTCCGACCTCGCCGCGATCCCCGGCGTCGTCGACGTGCACGACCTCCACGTGTGGACCCTCACCTCCGAGATGGAGGTCGCGTCCGCGCACCTGATGGTGCGGGCCGGTACCGACCATCACGCCGTGCTCGACGAGGCCCGCAACGTGCTCGGCGAGGGGCACGGCGTCGCACACGCGACGCTCCAGATCGAGCCCGACGACCACTTGGGCTGCGACGAGGTCGACTGGTGAGCGACTGATGCACGTGCCGCTCTGCCCGTTCCACGCGATGACCGGGCTCTACTGCCCGTTGTGCGGAAGCCTGCGCGGGGTCGGCGACCTCGCGCACGGGCACGTCATGGCCGCGCTCGGCAGCAACCTCCTGCTCGTCGTCACGCTGCCGCTGATGGCGTGGGGCGCGCTCTCGCTCGCAGGCGTGGCGGAGGTGCGGGGACCGTGGACCGTGCGCAGCCAGACGTGGATCGCGCTCGGCGTGGTCGCGCTCGCCTACACGGTCGTGCGCAACATGCCGTTCGGCGCTGCCCTCGCGCCCTAGCTGTCGATCCCTAGCTCGCCGCGGCGACGGCCGGCGCGGGCGCGCCGCCGGGGGGCGCGCCGACCGTCTGCGCGATCAGCGCTGCCATCGCATTCGCGCCGGGACGCTTCAGGTGCAACCCGTCGCGGCTCGTGAACGCGACACGGTTCGGGAGCCACACACCGTTCCAGTCCGCCAGCACGATGTTGGGGTAGCGCTGCGCGGCCTCGAGGATCTCCTTGTTCACGTCGGCGCGGTCGGCCCGGAACTCCGAGACAGTGAGCCACACGACCTTCGGCACGCCGCCGAGGACCGCCATCGTCTGGTCGATCTCCTCCCGGAACTGCTGCTCGCTGCCGAGGTAGTTGTTGCCCTGCTGGATCACGACGACGCCGCCCTCGCCGATCTCGGCCCGGCGGGCTTGCAGCACCTCGATGCCCTGGTTGAGGAATCGGCTGACCTTCGCGTCGACGATCACCTGCCATCCCGGCAGCGCAGCGGGGATCTCGTTCGCGGCACCGAGCAGCACCGAGTCACCGAGGACGAACACATGGTTCTGCGTGACCTGCGGCGGGAGGGTGGTCGTCGTGGTCGGCTGCGTGGTGGTCGGCTGCGTGGTGGTCGGCGCTTCTGTCGAGGTCGTCGAGGAGGAGTCGCCGTTCACCGTGGTACGCGTCGCCGACACGGGCACGATGCTCGCGGCGCGCGGGGATTCGTCGTCGTTGCCGAAGAGCACCGTGAGCGCGAAGACCGCGAGGATCCCCACGACGACTGCCACTGCGAGCACGAGCAGGCGCGGATTCACATCGCGTCGACGTGCAGGCACGGGTGGCGATGCTACCGACGGTCACCTCACGATCGGGGGCACCCTCGGCGACAGCTCAGTTGACCAGGCGCTCCCTGCCCTCCCAGAACGGCGCCCGCAGCTTGAACTTCTGCAGCTTGCCGGTGGCCGTGCGCGCGAGCTCGGGACGGAACTCGACGTGGGTGGGGCACTTGAAGTGGGCGAGCTTGGAACGGCAGTGGGCGATGAGCTCTTCCTCGGTGGCCGACTGGCCGGGGGCGAGCACGACGAGCGCGATGACTGTCTCGCCCCACTTCTCGTCCGGCACGCCGATGACGGCGACCTCTGCGACCGCAGGATGCGAGAACAACGTGTCTTCGACCTCGATCGACGACACGTTCTCGCCGCCGCTGATGATCACGTCCTTCTTTCGATCGGAGATCGTGACATAGCTCTCGTCGTCGATGCTGCCGCCGTCGCCTGTGTGGAACCACCCGTCCACGATGGCCGCGGCGGTGGCCTCCGGCTGATCCCAGTAGCCCTCGAGGATCACGTTGCCGCGCGCGAGCACCTCGCCCTCTGCGTCGACCGCCATCTCGATGCCGAGCGCGGGAGCTCCCGCGCGGCTGAGACGAGACGCTCGCTCGCCGGGCGTGAGGTCGTCGTACTCGGCACGCGAGCGGTTCATCACGAGGAACGGTGACGTCTCGGTGAGCCCGTAGATCTGGATGAATTCCCATCCGAGCTCGGTCTCGATGCGCTCGATCGTGCGGGTGGGTGGCGGCGCGCCAGCGACGACCATCCGGGTGCGCCCGGCACCGGGGATCGGACCGTCCCACTTCGACGCTGCATCGAGCGTCATCGCGACCACCGCGGGCGCCCCGCACAACAGCGACACGCCGTACGTGTCGACGCGGCGCAAGATCTCCCCGCCGTCGACCTTGCGCAGCACGATGTTCTGCCCGCCCATGCCGGTGACGGCATAGGGCATCCCCCATCCGTTGCAGTGGAACATCGGAAGAGTGTGGAGGTAGACGTCGCGATCGGTGACACCCGTCTGCCAGCCGAACGTCGCCGCGTTGATCCAGATGTTGCGGTGGGTCAGCTGCACGCCCTTCGGCCGTGCCGTCGTGCCGCTCGTGTAGTTGATGGTCGCGGTGGCGTCCTCATCTGGCTCCCACGGCACGGGCTCCTGGTCGAACGCGAGCAGCTCGTGGTCGGCTGCCGCACCGATGACGTAGCGGTACTTCGCCGTGACACCGGACAGCGACTCGTCGAGCTCGGGGTCGACCAGCAGCACGGAGGCGCCCGAGTGCTCGACGATGTAGGCGACCTCGTCGGCATTCAAGCGGAAGTTGATCGGCACGAGGATGCGTCCCGAGCCGCTCACGCCGAAGAACGACGTCATGAGGCGGGCGCTGTTCTGCGAGACAATCGCAACGCGCTCCCCCTGTCCGATGCCGAGCCGGTCGAGCCCCGCCGCCTGGGCGCGCGCGAGCTCCGCGACTCGCTTGTACGTGAGCTCGCCCCACGACTCCGCGGGTTGGTCGGGCTCGTCGATCACACCGATGCGGTCGCCGTAGACGAGCTCGGCGCGCCGGAGGAAGTCGATGACAGTCAGCGCAACCTTCATGTCGGCAACAGTACCCAGGCCTCGTAGCCTCGGGCCCCGATGACCGACAGCTCGACGGACAGCCGCTTCGATCGCGACACCGCTCTCATCCCCGTGGGCGACGGACGGTTCGCCGGCGCGATCGACTCCGGCTGGTGGATCGAGCGCGGGCCGAACGGCGGGTACATCGCGGCGATCGTGCTGCGCGGCCTCGCCCTCGCCGTCGAGGACCCAGCTCGCACGCCGCGGTCGCTCACGGTCCACTACCTCGCGCCCCCCGCGGAGGGACCGTGCGAGATGCAGACACGGGTGGAGCGGGCGGGGCGGCGGGTGACGTTCGTGACGGGGAGGCTCGTGCAGGGCGACCGGTTGCTCGCTCTCGCGATGGGCGCGTTCGCGGTGAGCATGGAGGGACCGGTGTTCGCCGACATCTCGATGCCCGACGCGCTCCCCCTCGATCGGGCCGAGCTGCTCCCGCTCATGCAGACGCCGAGCGGCGCAGTCTCGCCCATGCGCTCGCGGTACGAGCAGCGGTGGGCGATCGGCGGCCGCCCGTTCACGAGCTCCCCTGTCGCGGTGGTCGGC
>DATKAS010000205.1:0-2404 GCA_035497855.1 Acidimicrobiales bacterium | reverse complement strand
GCGGTCTCGGCGTCGCGGAGCTCGCCGATCAGGATCGTGTCCGGGTCCTGCCGCAGCGCGCGGCGAAGCGCCTCGCTGAACGAGCCGGTGTCGATGCCGACCTCGCGCTGGTTCACGATGCAGTTCTCGTCTGGATGGATGACCTCGATCGGGTCCTCGATCGTGACGATGTGCTCGGTGCGCGTCTTGTTGATGTGACGGACCATGGCCGCCAGCGTCGTCGACTTGCCTGCGCCGGTGGCGCCGGTGACGAGGACGAGGCCGTGATGCATCTCGGCGAGGCGGCGGATGCCCGGAGGCATGTGAAGGTCTTCGAAGCTCGGGATGCTGCGCGGGATGAAGCGAAGCGCGATCGACACGGATCCGCGCTGGCGGAACGCGTTGACGCGGAAGCGAGTCTCCTGGTCCGTCTCGTACGAGGCGTCGAGCTCGCCGGTCTCGCGGAACGTGGCCAGGCGATGCGGCGCCGCCGAGCCGGCGACCTGCAGGAGGGCCGTCAGGTCGTCGGTCGAGAGCGTGGGCGCTCCGGGCATCGGGCCGATCGCACCGTCGACGCGAAGCATCGGAGGCTGACCGACCTTGAGGTGGATGTCGCTGGCGCCCGCCTCAACCGCACGTGCCAGCATCTCGTCGAGGTTCATGCGGCTGCTATCGGCGCGCGGCTGCTGCTTCTTTAGAGGTCCTTTCACAATGACATTCGTCGATCCGGGTGCGATTCGGTGGATGCGATGCAAGGAAGCAGGGAGCGTTCATATGCAGGCATATGGACGCGACCGAGGACGCAGCAGCGCGCCGCCGAGCGCGGCCGGGCGACACAACTGCTCATTGTGAAAGGACCTCTTTAGAGGCGATTCAAGGAGAAGGCGGTTCGAGCCGAAACATTCACTCGTGACGCCTCCCGCGAGAACGCTCGGTGTCAGCGATGCGGTCGATCCGGTTGCCCCGGACGCGATGTCGGCAGCCGCCGTGGTCGACGCGCTGGTACGCGCGCTCGAGCTTCGCGACTACCGGCGCGGCAAGTTCGCCGAGACGCGCGAGCACGCCGACCGCGTCACGCTGCTGGCCGTGAAGCTGGCGTCGAAGGTGGCCCCCGGGCTGCTGCAGGACCCGCGATTCGAGCACGGCTGCCGCCTGCACGACATCGGGATGCTGGCCGTCCCGGACGCCGTGCTCCTGAAGCGGACCGCCCTCACGCCCGCCGAGCTCGACGAGATCCGCGAGCACCCCTGGCTCGGTGAGCGCATCGTCGCGACCGTCCCGGGCCTCGACGGCGTGTGCCGACAGGTGATCGGCTCGCACCACGAGTCCTTCGACGGCAGCGGCTATCCGCGCGGCCAGAAGGGCGAAGAGATCCCGCTCGGTGCGCGTGTGTTCACGATCGCGGATTCGTTCGACGCGATGACGCACGACCAGCCCTGGCGCGCGGCGCTGACCGTCGAGCTGGCGCTCGAGGAGATGCGGCGCGACGCGGGAGCGCACTGGGACCCCGAGCTGACGGCCGTCTTCGTCGGCGAGCTCGGGCTCGAAGCCGCCTCCGAGTAGCGCAAAAGTCAACCCGCTTCAGGGGGATAAAGCTTCGCGAAGGGCGTGCCGATACGCCCGGTGCGACGATGGACGGTGCGAAGTTTCAGCGTGCGGCGGTTCGGCGTCTGTGGACCCGTCTTCGCACGTCCGAGAGCGGCCAGACCCTGATCGAGGTGCTGATCGCGTCGGGCATCTTCGCGATCGCCTCCGCGAGCCTCATCTACATGTTGACCTCCACGGTCAACGTGAGCTCGCTCGCGCGTCAGAAGACTCTCGCCCAGCAGCTGGCGACGGCTCAGATCGAGAAGATCCGCAACACGACGAACGGTTACAACTACATCGGGACGACCTCGGGGAACCCCTCCGGGAGCTGGCCAGCCACGACGGCGATCAACACCGGCGGCCTGCTCGCGACGATGACGACGAAGATCTCGTACGTCAACGACCCCACGCCTCTCTCGTACCAGTCGCTCGCGAACTACAAGCAGGTGACGGTCACGGTCACGAGGAACAGCGACGGCACGCAGCTCGCGCGCGAGGTCACCAACATCGCGCCGCCGATCAAGGCGTCCCAGAGCCAGGGGGCGATCGTCGTCACGGTCGTCGACACCGGCAACAACACCGTCGTGCCCAATGCGACCGTCAACATCGGGAGCGGTCCGAGCGGATCGGAGAGCGACGTCACTGACGCGACCGGCAAGGTCACCTTCGCCGGTCTGATCCCCACCACCACCAGCCAGCCCAACTACACGGTGACGGTGACGCCGCCGACCGGCTACGTCGCGCTGAAGGACACGGCGCCGCCGAACACGGTGGCGCAGTTCCCGCTGTCCCCGGGCCAGACGCAGCCGGCCGCGATCCAGATCTACCAGCCGGTGAC
>DATKAS010000204.1:0-2351 GCA_035497855.1 Acidimicrobiales bacterium | reverse complement strand
CGGCGTTCTTCGGCTTCGCGTACCCCGCCGTGGTGACGGGCTTCGCCCAGCTCGCGTTCTCGAGCAAGGCGAACGGGAGCCTCGTCAAGCGGAACGGCAAGGTCGTCGGCTCGAAGCTCGCCGCGCAGGCGTTCACGAAGCCGCAGTACTTCCATTCGCGACCGTCGGCGACCGCTCCCGCCTACAACGCCGGTGCGACGACGTTTGCGAACCTCGGCCCCACGAACACCGACCTGGCGAAAGCCGTCCGCCAGAGCGCGCTCGCGATCCTGAAGCTCGAGCGCCCGTACAACCCAGGGCTCCAGATCGGCGACATCCCCGTCGACGCCGTCACGACGTCCGCCTCGGGCAACGACCCGCACATCTCCCCCGCGAATGCGCAGCTGCAGTCTGCACGCATCGCGAAGGTGCGCGGGCTCAGCCAGGACCGCGTCGACCAGCTCATCGACGACTCGACCGACGGACGCTGGCTCGGCCTCTTCGGCGAGCCCGGCGTGAACGTCCTCGAGCTCAACCTCGCTCTCGACCAGGAGACATCGTGACCAGGCAGAGCCAGTCCATCTTCACCCGCGCGATCGTCGTGGCGGCGATCAAGGACTCGTTCCTGAAGCTCGATCCACGGACGCTCTTCCGCAACCCGGTCATGTTCATCGTCGAGGTCGGGAGCGTGATCACGACGGTCATCTTCTTCCGCGACCTCTTCTCGAGCGGCGACCACGAACCGCTCTGGTTCACGGGCACGATCTCGTTCTGGCTCTGGCTCACGGTGCTGTTCGGAAACTTCGCCGAGGCGATCGCGGAGGGCCGCGGGAAGGCGCAGGCGAACGCGCTTCGCGCCACGCGCACGACGACCACGGCCTTCCGCCGCACGGACACGGGCGGTCTCGAGGAGGTCGCCGCACCCGATCTCCAGCGCGGAGACATCGTGGTCGTCGAGGCCGGCCAGGTCATCCCCGCGGACGGCGAGATCATCGAGGGCGTCGGCTCGGTCGACGAGTCCGCCATCACGGGCGAGTCCGCCCCGGTCATCCGCGAGGCCGGCGGCGACCGCTCGGCCGTCACGGGCGGCACGCGCCTGCTCTCCGACCGCCTCGTGATCGAGGTCACCCAGGAGCCCGGGAAGTCGTTCCTCGATCGCATGATCGCGCTCGTCGAGGGCGCCGAGCGCCGCAAGACGCCGAACGAGATCGCCCTGAACATTCTCCTCGCCGGGCTCACCATCACCTTCCTCGCAGCCGTCGTGACCCTGCGGCCGTACGCCCTCTACGCCGACACGGCCCTCTCGCAGACCGTCCTCATCGCCCTCCTCGTCGCCCTCATCCCGACGACCATCGGCGCGCTGCTCTCGGCCATCGGCATCGCGGGGATGGACCGGCTCGTACAGCGCAACGTGCTCGCCATGTCGGGTCGAGCGGTGGAGGCCTCGGGCGACGTGGACGTCCTGCTTCTTGACAAGACGGGCACGATCACGCTCGGCAACCGCCAGGCCGCGGAGTTTCTTCCGGTCAGCGGTGTCGACGAGCTCGACCTCGCACAGGTGGCGCAGCTCGCGTCGCTCGCCGACGAGACGCCCGAAGGCCGCTCGATCGTCGTCCTCGCCAAGGAGCGGTTCGGGCTCCGAGAGCAGGAGCTCGGCGACCACCAGTTCATCCCCTTCTCGGCCTCGACGCGCATGAGCGGCCTCGATCTCGACGGCCGCAGCCTCCGCAAGGGTGCAGCCGACGCGGTCAAGCGCTTCGTCGAGGAGAACGGCGGTCAGGCGCCGAGCGACCTCGAGACCATCGTGCACGGCGTCGCGCAGTCAGGCGGCACGCCGCTCGTCGTCGCCCAGGACAACTGGGTGCTCGGCGTCGTACACCTGAAGGACATCGTCAAGGGGGGCATGAAGGAGCGCTTCGACGAGCTCCGCCGGATGGGCATTCGCACCGTCATGATCACGGGCGACAACCCGGTCACGGCGGCGGTGATCGCCGACGAGTCGGGCGTCGACGACTTCCTCGCCGAGGCGACGCCGGAGCGCAAGATGGAGCTCATCCGTGAGGAGCAGGCACGCGGTCGCATGGTCGCGATGACCGGCGACGGCACGAACGATGCGCCGGCGCTGGCACAAGCCGACGTCGGTGTCGCCATGAACACCGGCACCCAGGCGGCGAAGGAAGCGGGCAACATGGTCGACCTCGACTCGAACCCGACCAAGCTGCTCGAGGTCGTTGAGGTGGGCAAGCAACTGCTGATGACGCGCGGCTGTTTGACGACCTTCTCGATCGCCAACGACGTTGCCAAGTACTTCGCGATTCTGCCGGCAATGTTCATGGTCGTGTTTCCGGAGATCGCCCCGCTCAACATCATGG
>DATKAS010000203.1:0-2645 GCA_035497855.1 Acidimicrobiales bacterium | reverse complement strand
GCTGCGTGCGGCGGGACGCGCGAGCCTGACGGTGTCGGCGAGGGTGGCCCGGGCTTCGGTCACCGCAGGGCCCCAACCGCGGCGGGCTCGAGCGCGACGACACGATCCGCGATCGTGAGCGCCGCGGGTCGATGCGTCACGATCACGACTGTTCGGCCCTTCGCGACGGTCCGCAGCGAGTCGATCACCCGGGCCTCGGTGTCGAGGTCGAGGTGTGCGGTGGGTTCGTCGAGCAGGAGCAGCGGTGCGTCGCGCACGAACGCGCGGGCGAGGGCGAGTCGCTGCGCCTCCCCGACCGAGAGGCCCGCACCCCGCTCGCCCACTTGGGTGTCGAGGCCGGCCGGCATCGCAGCGACTCGGTGCTGGAGTGAGGCAGCGGTGAGCGCGGCCCACAGCTCGTCGTCGGTCGCCTCGGGCCGCCCGATCCGGAGGTTCTCGGCGATCGTTCGGGCGAAGAGGTGGGGCCGTTGCGGCACCCACGCGATGCTGCGTCGCCACACGTCGAGGTCCATCTCGTGCAGGGGGACGCTCCCGACGTGCACCTCGCCGTGGTCGGGGGTGACGAACCCGAGCAGGACGTTCAGCAGCGTCGACTTGCCGCATCCGCTCGAACCGGTGATCGCGAGGACCTCGCCGGGTTCGATCGTGAGCGAGCAGTCGAACAGGGCGGAGCGATCGCGGTTCGGGTAGCTCACCTCGACGTGGTCGACGACGACGGCATGGGTCGAGGGATCGGGGATGTCGGTGCACGTCCCGCGTGGGGGTGACGGTCGCTCGAGCACTGCGAACACTTGGTCGGCTGCACTCAGACCCTCGGCGCTCGCGTGATAGTGCGTGCCCACGAGTCGAAGCGGGAGGTAGGCCTCCGGCGCGAGGACGAGCGCGAACAACGATGCCTGCAGGTCGAGATGCCCGTAGAGCAGTCGCAGGCCCACCGATACGGCGACGAGCGCGACCGACACGCTGGCGAGGAGCTCGAGAACGAGTGACGACAAGAACGCGAGCCGCAACGTCGACATCGTCGTGCGGCGGTAGCTCTCTGTGACCGCTTTGATCGTTTCCACCTGCGCCTTGGAGCGGCCGAACACCTTGAGCGTCGTGAGGCCGCGCACGACGTCGAGGAAGTGCCCGGACAGCACCTGCAACGTGCGGAGCTGGTGGTCTTGCTTGCGTTGGACCCGCATCCCGATGAGCGCCATGAAGATCGGGATCAACGGGATCGTCACGGCGATGATGACGGCGGAGATCCAATCCGCCGTGCACACCGCGACGATGACGGCGACGGGCACGATCACCGCCAGCACGAGCTGCGGGAGGTACCGCGAGAAGTAGCCGTCGAGCGCGTCGACGCCGTGTGTCGCGAGGGTCGCGAGGTGGCCATCCGAGCCAGCCCGCTCCGTCGGGCCATCCGCGGCGAGCTTCTCGACGAGGGCGATGCGCAGCTCCGACTTCACCTTGCTCGATGCGCGGTTCGCCGAGACCTCGGACCACCACGCGACGAGCGCGCGTGCGAGCACGACCGCGAGCAATGCGATGAGCTGTCCGCGCGCGTGGCCGACGGTCACGCTGCCGTCGAAGGCGCGCGCGATCACCGACGCCAGCAGCCACGCCTGGGCGATGACGAGAAGCGCGGTGAGCGCACCGAGCACGACGGTTGTGGCCAGGTGCGCGCGCGTGCCGCGGCTCAGCTGCACGAGCCGCGGGTCGACGGGACCCTTCCGTTGTGTCATCGCCCTTGCACCGATCGCGGAATGAGGCACGGTATCGCCTGTCCCCGGATCGCTCACGAGGGCAAGGCTCACTCAGGAAAGTTGGTGCGACATCATCCAGGGCGGGTGATGACGGGCGCCGTCCCTGTGCGAACCGCTCAGCCAGAGGGGCTTTGATAGGTCGTGATGGACCGGCGGCCCATCGTGAGCTCTGCGGCGACCGCCGCCAGGAGGCCGGGAACCACGAAACCCGGACGACCCGTTGTCTCGGCGACGAACATGACTGCGGCGAGGGGAACCCTGTAGCCGGCTCCGAGGAACGCGGCGACGCCGATCACGACGAAGAGCGTGGTGTCGAGGCTTCGCACCGCGCCGCCGACCAACCGTCCGGTGAGAGCGCCTCCGACCACGAGTGGGATGAACAACCCGCCGGCGCCACCACCGCCGACCGTGGCCGCGGTCGCGGTGCAACGTAAGACGAGGATGAGCGCGACGAGCCAGAGGCTGTGGTTTTCCTCCACCGCCCAGGCGATGGTGTTGTAGCCAGGTCCGAGCGTCAGATCTTGGCCCGTTGCGAGTCGCGAGGCTCCGAAGATCGCGGCGAGCGCTCCCCCCGCGAGCAGTGGCCGGAGCACGCTGCGCCACGTCGCGATCGACTTCGCCTTGAGCACCATCGCGGAGAACGCGCGAGCCGCCAGACCCGCGGCCACTCCCAGCGCGAGGGCACCGACGAGGTCACGGAAGTTGAAGGTGGGTTCGCCCGCGACCGGGAACAGCCGGGCAGTTCCGTTGACAGCGACGAAGGCGAGGTACCCGCTCGCGGACGCAACGAGGGCGGGGAGCAGCATCCGGCGCGCGAGATCGTCCTGGTAAGGCACCTCGATCGCGAAGATCGCGCCTGTTGCCGGAGCCTTGAAGATCGCGGACACTCCCGCT
>DATKAS010000202.1:0-2124 GCA_035497855.1 Acidimicrobiales bacterium | reverse complement strand
GTGTCGGGGGTCATCTGCGAGAGCCCGGCCACACCGATGACACCGAGGCCGGTGCCGATGATCGGGAAGATCTTGTAGCGCCCCGTGATGGCGGTGATGCGGCCTGCGCCGATCGACGTGACGGTGACTCCGACCATGAGGGGGAGGAGCAACAGCCCGGAGTTCGTCGCCGACGCACCGGTGCAGACCTGCAGGAAGAGCGGGAGGAAAGCGCTCGCCCCGAACATCATCGAGCCGAGCAGCAGCATGACGATGGCGACGGTGCTGAAGATCGAGTTGCTGAACAGGTGCAACGGGAGGATCGGCTCCTCGGCGTGGTGCTCCGCGAGGATGAACAGGCCGGTGAGAAGGACGCTCGCGCCCATCAACCCCGAGATGACGGGCGACGACCACGCGTACTCGATGCCACCCCAGCTCATCGCGAGGATCAGCGAGAAGACTGCCGCCGTCATGAGCGTCGCGCCGAGGAAGTCGATCTTGTGGTCGCGGCGGACGAACGGCAGACGCAACGCGGACGTGGTGACGACGAGCGCGACGATGCCGAGTGGGATGTTGATGTAGAAGATCCAGCGCCAGGTGAGGTTGTCGACGAAGAACCCGCCCATGAGCGGGCCAGCGACGCTCGCGATGGCGAACGTCGCGGTGATGAAGCCTGTGTAGCGCCCGCGCTCGCGTGGCGGAACGACATCGCCGACGATCACGAATGCCATCGCCATGAGCCCGCCGCCACCGATGCCTTGGAAGCCACGCGCCGCGACCAGCTGCACGAGGGTCTGCGCTGCGCCGGCCGCGATCGACCCGATCATGAACACGACGATCGCGACCTGGAACAGGATGCGTCGTCCGTAGAGGTCGGAGAGCTTCCCGAACAGTGGCGTCGCGGCAGTGGAGGTGAGGAGGTACGCGGTGCCGACCCACGCGATGTGCTCGAGTCCGCCGAGGTCACCGACGATCGTCGGCAGCGCGGTGTTGACGATCGTGCCGTCGAGCGCGGACAGCGACAGGCCGGTCATCACACCGGCGAACACGGTGTAGATCTGCCGCTTGCTCAGCGCGGCGTCTGTGCTCACCGAACCCCCACGAAACCCCACCACTTCCACACAGCGAGCGGTACTTGCAGCGTGCAACTGTCGCACTAGTCTACAAACGTCATGGCGGACGCGAATCGGGCTTCTGACATCGCGGTGCTGTTTCGCATCGGTGCGGCGTGGCGAGAGCTGCGGCGGGGCGCCTCGATGCAAGCGTTTCGGCCGATGGTGTACGGCGACGGTGACGACGCGCTCGACCTCGGTCAGGTCGACGCGCTCGACCTGCTCGTGTTCCACGGCGCGGTGCGGATGGGCGAGCTCGCCGACGCGCTCAGGGTCGACGCCTCGACGGCGACGCGGGCGGTGAACCGGTTGGTCGACGCCGGGCTCGCAGAGCGCACACGGTCTGAGGACGACGGCAGGGTGATGGTCGTCGTCATCACGAAGCGGGGCAGCGAGGTGCATCGTGCCCTGATGGCCAGGCGGCGCGACGCGATCGAGGCGATCCTCACCGACTTCAACCCACGCGACCGTGCCGACCTCGCAAACTTGCTCGAGCGCTTCATCGCTGGGCTGGACAAGTACGTCGCCACGGCACCATGAGGTCGTGACGAGGTCGGTCCACGCCTACGGCAGACACCCGAGCCAGCACGCCGAGGTCTTCGTCCCCGACGATCACGATGCCGTCGCGACGGCGGTCGTGATCCACGGTGGCTTCTGGCGCGACCGCTACGACCGCCACCTGATGGACGGCCTGTGCGCCAGCCTCGCGGCGAACGGATGGGCAGCTGCGAACCTCGAGTACCGGCGGGTCGGCGCGGACGGAGGCGGGTGGCCGGTGACGCTCGACGACGTCCGCGATGGCATCGACGCGCTCACCGCCCTGGAAGGCATGCCGCTCGATCGCGTCGTGACGATCGGCCACTCCGCTGGCGGGCACCTCGCGCTCTGGGCGGCGACGGCAACCGGCGCGGTGACGGCGGCCGTGTCGCTTGCCGGGGTGACCGATCTGGTCGAGGCCCATCGCCTCGGCCTGTCATCCGATGCGACCGGCTCGTTCCTGGGCGGGAGCCCGACCGAGGTCCCGGGCCGGTAC
>DATKAS010000201.1:0-2142 GCA_035497855.1 Acidimicrobiales bacterium | reverse complement strand
GTGCCGTGGATGATGGCGGAGATGCGCCGCACCGATCCTCGCGCGGTTGTCGAGGCCGGCCATGCGCTCCGCACGTACGACGCTCGCTGCTTCGCACCGGCCATGGACGTACCCGCAGCGATGGTCATCACCACCGACGATCATGTCGTGCGGCCGGTCAAGCAGCGCGCTCTCGCCGCAGCGGTGCGCGCGCAGGTCTTCGAGATCCGCGCCGACCACGACGCGACGATGGCCGCGGCGCGCGCGTTCGCACGAGTCACCGCTGAAGCAGTCGAGACAGTGGCCGGCGCCGTCGCCGACTCGGACTCAGCTCTGCGGCTTGCCTGACGTCACGCGATCGATCGCTGACGTCAGCTGCCCCACCGCGTCGGTCAGGTCATCGGTCGTGACGACGTCGGAAAGCGCGAGACGCACCGTCGCGACCTCGCGAGCGAGGAACTCGGTGTCCGCCTGCACACGCTCGTTCACGAGGCGATCCTGCTCGGACTGCACGCGATCGCGATCGGCCTGGCGATTCTGCGCGAGGAGGATCAGTGGCGCCGCGTAGGCGGCTTGGGTCGAGAAGGCGAGGTTGAGGAGGATGAACGGGTACGGGTCCCACTTACCGAGGAACCCGACGACGTTCAGCGCGATCCAGATCGCGACGAAGACCGTCTGGACGACCAGGAAGCGAGCGGTGCCCAACGTGCGGGCGATGGCCTCGGAGAAGCGACCGAACGCCTCCGGGTCGTAGTGCACGCCGAGCGACGGGCCCTGACGAGGCGTCGAGAGGTCCTCCCGCCGCTTCATCCCGTCGTCTCCCTGATCCGCTGCCGCCAGTTGGCCGGGAGCGACCGGTCGAGGACGTCGTCGACGGTGACGATGCCGAGCAGGCGACGCTCCGCGTCGCAGACCGCGACCGAGACGAGGTTGTACGACGCGAGGCGGATGGCGACCTCGGTGTCGGGGAGGCCGACAGCGACGGGAGGTTCGTCTTCGATGCACTTGCCGAGCTCCATGCCCGGCGGCTCCCGCAGCAGTCGCTGGAAGTGCACGACGCCGAGATAGATGCCCGTGGGCGTGTCCCACGGAGGCTGGGTGACGTAGACCTGCGCGGCGAGCACGACCGCGAGCTCGGGATCGCGGATGCGGGCGAGCGCCTCGGCGACGGTTGCGTGCGGACCGAGGACCACTGGGTCGGTGTTCATGAGCCCGCCGGCGGTCTCCTCGCCGTACGAGAGAAGTCGGCGCAGCTCGTCGGCTTCGTCGGGCTCCATCGCGTCGAGGACACGTGTGCGCTCTTCGCCCGGCATCTCGCTGAGCAGGTCGGCCGCGTCGTCGGTCTCCATCTCCTCGAGCACCGACACGAGCCGCTCGAGGTCGAGACCCTCGATCAACCGAAGCTGCTCGGGCTCGGGCAGCTCTTCGAGGATGTCGGCGAGGCGCTCGTCGTCCATCATCTCGGCAAGCTGTCGACGGTGATGAGCGGGGAGCTGGCGGATCGCGGCCGCCACGTCGTGAGGGTGCATGTCACGCAGGGCGGCGACTTCAGCGGCCGCGGGTGTGGTGTCGAACAGCGACCTGACCTCAGCCCAGTCGACGACGCGCACGGTGCGCTTGCGGCGGAGAGGCCCGGCGCGCGTGCCGAGAGCGACTGCAGCGACCTCCCACTCCGAGCTCTGCCCCGGCACCGCACGCAGCGCGAGGTCGTTCACGACCTCCGCGCCAACTCGTCGGTCGAGCACGTCCTTGGTCACCATCAGCTCGCCGGGCCGCTTGCGGAAGTGGTTGAGGTCGATGGCGGCACTCCGCAAGCGGGCGCCTTCGTTGTCCAGCGTGGCGATGCGATGCGCGTTGACGAAGATTCGGCGCCGTTGGCTGCTCGCGACGAAGCCGAGGACACTCGGCGGATCGTCGCCGTACGGAGGCGCGAGAAGGATGTCTTCGATGCGTCCGATGGTGGCCCCATCGGAGTCGAGCAAGGGCAGACGAGTGACGCGGAACGCGTAGATGAGGTCGCTCGCCATGCTCGCAACCTACCCGCTGACCCCCCCTGGACTGCCGGTTCCTCGCCGTGCTCGCCGACCGTGACCTCGTCGGTCGCATCGGCGTCAGTAGCCTCGATTCGTGGCCAGGGGAGCACACCGCGCGCCGTCGTCGCGC
>DATKAS010000200.1:0-13800 GCA_035497855.1 Acidimicrobiales bacterium | reverse complement strand
TGGTCGGCTTCGCGGTCGTGGTGGTCGGCTTCGCGGTCGTGGTGGTCGGCTTTGCGGTCGTGGTGGTCGGCTTCGCCGTCGTGGTGGTCGGCTTCGCCGTGGTTGTCGTCACCCACGCGGTCGTCGTCGGGTTCGGTTCCGACGGCTCTGCTTCGAGTGCCGATGTCGAGGTCGGGGACGCCGCCGCGACGGTCGAGCCGGGCGTCGCGGGCCCGAACACGAACAGCGGTGGCGTTGCCGAGGGCGCGGTCGAGTTCGGCGCGGCGAGGTAGGACTGGTGGCGCGGACCGACCGAGGACGACGGTGCTTCAGGCACGCTCGTGACCGACTCACCGAGGACATCGTCGGCAGGGAGGAGGAGGGTGGTCGTCGAAGCGACGCCGGGCGCAGGCGCGTCGAGCTCGACGTCGGTCACGCGGTCTCGAGTTCCAGCTGACGGCAGCGCGAGCCACACGATGCAGACACCCACCACTCCCAAGCCCGCAAGACCGGCCGCGGTGGCAGCACGCGCGCTCCAAGAGCGCTGCCGCCGGCCTCCGTCCGCGCCGTTCACCGAGCGCCTATCGGCACGCCGGGCGGGTGAATTGAGGCTGGTCAGGCGGTCAGGCGAGCTTTGATGCGATCGACCCAGCCGCGCGGAGGGCGGTGCCGTCGGCCCCGTCCGTCGAGTAGCGCACGGTCGGCCCGGCCGTCGCCTCTGCGAGGAGGCCGGAGAGCAGCGCCCCGAACGGCAGCCCCTCGGCAGCCCAGAAGTACCACGAAAGGGATCCGGGGATCGTGTTGATCTCGTTCACGCAGACGCGGTCGCCGATCCAGAGGAAGTCGATGCGGGCGACGGAGCGAACGAGCGCGACCTCGGCGACGACGTGCGCGGCCTGGATGATGCGCTCCGCCACGTCGGCCGGCAACGATGCCGGCAGCTCCCGCTTCGCGCTCGCCATGCCCTGCCCGCCGAGGTACTTGTCGGCGTAGGAGTAGATGCGGTCGTCTCCCGCTCCGCGAAGGGGTCGTTCGATCGCCGACAGCCTGCGCTCCGGATGGGTCAACACGGAGATGTTGAGGTCGATTGCGTCCCCGAGATAGGGCTCGATCACGGCGCCGGCTCGATGGTGCGGCGACGTCTTGACGAGCGCGGCCACCGTGGTGAGGTCGTCGGTGATCTCGATGCCGATGCTCGACCCGCCGAACCGAGGCTTCACGATGTACGGACCGGGGAACTCGGGGGCGATGCCCGGAGCGAACGCCATGCGGGGGAGCACGTCGAGACCCGCGGCGCGCATCACGCCACCGAAGGCGAGCTTGTCCATCCCGAGCGCAGCGCCTGCCGCGGACGGCCCGGTGTACCGCACCCCCGCGAGGTCGAGCGCGGCTTGCAGGGTGCCGTCCTCGCCCGGACCCCCGTGGCAGCAGTTCAAGACCGCGGTGATCTCGAGCGCCGAGCGCCGCCCGAGACGTCCGCCCTCGGGCACGAAGCCCCCGCCGGGCCGCGCGACGAGGTCGAGGCGATGTGCCCCACGAGGCACGCCCTCGACGAAGGAGGGTGGATCGAGCGCCGGATCGACCTCGAAGAAGTCACCGGACCGAGCCCAGTAGATCGCGGTCACGGCAACGCCGTCCTTGGCCAGCGCCGACGCGGCCTGGAGTCCGGTCAGCACGCTGATGTCGTGCTCGGGCGATGGGCCCCCGAAGAGCACCGCGGGTCGCGTCACCCGGACATGCTGGCAGAGGCGCGCCGGCGCGCCGGTGCTCTCACTGGGGATCGCTCACGGGTAGTGGTCGGGCAGGTCGTTCTCGTAGAGCACGACATCGCCCGCTTGCAGCTCTGCTCGGACCCACGCCACCGCTTCGTCGCGCGTCGCGACCTCGTGCACGCGTGCGAGACCGCCGGCCGCGCCGGCGACCAGCGCTTCACGGTTCGTCTTCCCGATCACGACGATGTCGTTGGCGACGAGCGATGCGCCGCTGCCGAACCGCTCGTTCTCGTGGTGCTGCTCACGGCCGAGCTCGACCATCCCCGGCGTCACGACGACGCGGCGGGCATCGACGTCTCCGGTGAACGCGAGCAGCGAGAGCGAGGACTCACCGCTCGCGGGGTTCGAGCTGAACGTGTTGTCGATCACGTGGACGCCTGACGCCGCGACTGCGATGTCCTGCCGGTGCTCGGGCTGGGGCAGCGTCGGGAGGCGCGACTCGATGTCGGACCAGGGCACGTCGAGCGCGAGCGCGATCGCGATCGCACACGCGAGGTTCGTCGGTTGCGCGGGGGTGGCGAGCGTCGTCGTGCGCCCTGAGCCGACATCGACGCTCGACTGCCCGTCCTTGCGCAGCACGCGGACGTCGACAGGCTCGGTCAGACGCTCGGCGCTGCAAGCCAGCACTCGCTTGCCGCTCACGCGGGCCGCGTCGGCCACGACCGCGAGCCCGTACGCGTCGACGTTGAGGACTGCCGTCTCGACGCACTCCAAGATCTCGGACTTCGCGGCGACGATGCCGTCGAGCGACCCCATCCGCTCGAGGTGCACCGGACCGATCGCGGTGATCACACCGACCTTCGGTTGGATCCACTCGCAGAGCGAGGCGATCTCACCCGCTCCGTACGTGCCCATCTCTGCGATGAAGACCTCGGTCCCAGGGGTGAGATGCTCGGTGATCGCTCGAGAGAGCCCTGCGGCGTTGTTGAAGCTGGCGGGGCTCGCCACGACCTGGCGTGTGCCACTGATCAGGTGGCGCGCGTACTGCTTCGTCGTGGTCTTCCCGTACGAGCCGGTGATCGCGACGACGATCGGGTCGATGCGGCGAAGTGCTGCGGCGGCGCGCCTGATGTGGCGGTTGGCGAGTGCGCGCTCGAGGGGCGCGACGAGCCAGAGCGCGTCGTCGACGAGCAGTGGTGCCACGATGCCGCTCGCGGCCGTGAGTGCCGCGACGCGGTCGAGGAGCAGCCCGACCACGACGATGATGACCGCGGTCACGACGACGAGCACCAGAGCTGCGGTGCGGAGTCGGCGAGTCCACGCGAGCCGGCTCGTGCGGCCCCGCACGCCGAGGCCGAGTGGGCCCACGATCGCGACGGCGACCGCGGGCAACCCCACGACCGGCCAGACGAATGCGAGCGCGGCGGCAAGTCCCCCGACCGAGATCAACACGAGGTTCGCAGTCGACGAGACCCACCATCGCCGGGCGAACTTCGTCGCCGAGCCCGCGAGGTAGTGCTCGCGCTGCGCGACCCGCAGCCAGCGGATGGCCGCGAAGCCGAAGCCGATCGCACCCGCGACCGTGGTGACGATCTCGATGGCGGTCATGGCTCGGGTTGCAGACGCACGATCGCTGACCGGATCTCATCGGGCGCGGTGAGCGGTGTGAGGTGGCCCGCCCCTGCGATCACGGTGAGCGAGGAGTGCGCGAGGAGCTGCGCGGCGCGCTCTGCCACCGCCAGCGGGGCCGCGGTGTCGTCATCCCCCCACACGAGCTCCACCGGCGCCTGGATCGCGCGGAGCTGATCCTCGTAGGTCTCGTGGACGGCGTGCACGAACACGTCGCGCATCACTCCGGTCGCGGCTCGGTAGTCGGCGGAGCCCGCACGTCGACGCCGCGCCTCCATCCGTTCGTCGCCGATGATCCCGATGCGGTTGAGCGCCTTCGCGAGGCGAAAGGACAGGGAAGGGCCGGGGGCCGGTGCCAACCGCAGCAGCGGCACGCCGGCGAGGACCACGCCGCTCACCATGTCCGGATGGGCCGCCGCGAGGTGCACGGCCACGCGCCCACCGAACGAGTGGCCGACGACGACGGCGGGGAGCGCGAGCTCTTCGAGAACGGGCACGAGCGCGCGGGCGTACTCGGCTCCTCCCCATGCCTCGGGAGGCGCCGGCGAGGCTCCGAATCCGGGCAGGTCGACGGCGAGCGCGTCCAGACCGCTGAGGACCGTGCGGAAGTCGGACCGATCGCGTCGCCACCCGTGCAGCGCGAGCACGCATGGCGATGCGTCGCCGTACGCGTCCCCGAAGATCGTCCCGTCGGCGAACGCCCGCAGCACGCGCGGCACGCTAGGCGAGGGCGTGCTCTGGCTCGACGAACGGCAACGAGAGCGACTCGGCGACCGCGACGTTGGTCACGTGACCGTGCGCGGTGTTGAGGCCATGCGCGAGAGCGGGGTCTTCGATCGCGCCCCTGGCACCGTTGAGCGCGACCTCGAGCACGTACGGCAACGTCGCGTTCGTGAGCGCGTACGTCGAGGTGTACGGCACCGCGCCGGGCATGTTGCCGACCGCGTAGTGGATGACGCCGTGCATCTCGTACACCGGATCGTTGTGCGTCGTCTCGTGCGTGGTCTCGATGCAGCCGCCCTGATCGACGGCGACATCGACGATGACCGTTCCCGGCCGCATGCCTCGCACCATCGCGTCGCTCACGACGACAGGCGCACGGAGCCCGGCGACGAGCACCGCGCCGATGACGAGGTCGGCCTCTGCAACTGCGCGCTCCACGGCGCCACGGTTCGACGCCAGCGTGACGATCCGGCCGCGGTGGATCTGGTCGACGAAGCGGAGGCGATCGAGGTTCTTGTCGAGCAGGAGCACCTCGGCCTCCATGCCCGCGGCGATCCACGCCGAGTTCCATCCCACGTTCCCAGCGCCGAGCACGACCACTCGGGCGGGACGCACACCTGGTGCGCCGCCGAGCAGGACGCCTCGGCCGCCGTTCTGACGTTCCAGGTAGTGGGCGCCGGCCTGCGTCGCGAGGCGCCCGGCGACCTCGCTCATGGGTGCGAGGAGCGGGAGCGCGCCGTCGTGGAGCTGCACCGTCTCGTACGCGACCGACGTCGTCCCGGCCGTCAGCAGTGCCTTCGCCACGTCGGGGTACGCGGCGAGGTGGAGATAGGTGAAGAGCGTCAGGTCGTCGCGCAGCCAGCGGAACTCGGAGTCCTGCGGCTCCTTCACCTTCACCACCATCTGCTGCGACCACGCGTCCTCGGCCGTGGGCACGATGGTCGCTCCGGCGGTTCGGTAGTCGGCGTCCGCGATCGCCGAGTCGCGACCCGCTCCGGCCTCGACGAACACCGCCACGCCTTGGTTCTCGAGCTCGCGGATGCCATCCGGTGTCATCGCGACGCGGTGCTCTGCGGTCTTGATCTCCTTCGGGACGCCAACCGTCAGAGCAGCCATCACGAAGCTCCCCACGCGTACGTCTGCTTCTGGATCCGCATGTAGATGAACGTCTCGGTGGATCGCACGCCCGGGAGCGCGCGCAGTCGGTCGTTCACGAGCTCGAGGAGGCGCTCGTCGTCTTCGACGACTGCTTCGACCAGGAGGTCGAACGATCCCGCGGTCACGACGACATACGGCACCTCGGGGATCGCGGAGATCTTGTCGGCGAGGGCAGTGAGGTCGCCCTCGGCACGGACACCGATCATCGCCATGCGCCGGTATCCGAGCTGCAGCGGGTCGGTGACCGCGACGACCTGCATCACGCCGAGCTCGAGCAGCCGCTGCACGCGCTGACGCACCGCGGCCTCCGACAGGCCGACAGCCGAGCTCAGCCTCGTATAGGGAGCGCGACCATCCGTTTGGAGGTGCTCGATGATGGCTCGGTCGATGTGGTCGAGCCCAGGCGCTGCGCGTCCGCTCCTCGGCATCTCGGGCGCGATCAGGCCGTCTTGATCATGACGTGCTTGAGCTCGGTGTACGCCTCGATCGCGTAGACCGACATGTCCTTGCCGACGCCCGACTGCTTGAATCCGCCGTGCGGCATCTCCGACACGAGCGGGCCGTGGTCGTTCACCCACACCGTGCCGAACTGGAGCGCGCGGCTCACGCGCATGGCGCGCCCGACGTCGCGAGTCCACACGCTCGCGGCGAGCCCGTAGTCGACGCCGTTCGCCCACTCGACCGCCTGCTGCTCGTCCGCAAACCGTTGCACCGTGACGACGGGGCCGAACACTTCGCGCTGGATGATCTCCGAGTCCTGGGCGACGTCGGTGACGACGCTCGGCTCGTAGAAGAACCCAGCACCTTGCGTCGCCGAGCCGCCGGTCACGATCGTCGCGCCTGACGCCTTCGCCCGGTCGACGAAGCCCGACACCCGATCGCGCTGCTCCGCGGAGATCACCGGCCCGAGCTCGGTCGCGGGGTCGGTCGGGCTGCCCACGCTCAGGCTCTTCGCCGCGGCGGCGAGCTCGCTGACGAAGTCGTCGTAGATCCCGGGCCCGGTGATGACGCGTGTTGCCGCTGTGCAGTCCTGCCCGGCATTGAAGTACCCGAAGAGGCGCACACCCCCGACCACGGCCTCGAGGTCCGCGTCGTCGAACACCACGACGGGTGCTTTGCCTCCGAGCTCGAGGTGCACGCGCTTCAAGGTGTCGGCCGCCGCGCGCATGATCGCCTTGCCTGTCGTCACCTCGCCGGTGAGGGACACGATCGCGACCTTCGGATGCGAGACGAGCGCCGCACCGCAGTGCTCACCGTCGCCCGTGATCACGTTGAGCACGCCCGGCGGGAAGATGTCGGCCGCGAGCTCGGCCATCTTCAACGCCGTCAGCGGCGTCAGCTCCGATGGCTTGAGCACCACGGTGTTTCCCGCGGCGAGCGCCGGACCGATCTTCCACGCCGCCATCATGAGCGGGTAGTTCCACGGGGCGATCGACGCGACCACACCGAGCGGTTCGCGGCGGAGGATCGAGGTGTAGCCCGCCAGGTACTCCCCGGGCGCCTGCGTCGTGAGGTTGCGGGCGCCGGCCCCGAAGTAGCGAAGGTTGTCGGCGAGGAAGCCGATCTCGTCGGGCACCGCGGCGATCGGCTTGCCGACGTTGCGGCTCTCGATCTCGACGAGCTCGTCCGCGTGCTCCTCGAGGCGATCGGCCAGCTGTTGCAGCGCGGCAGCACGTTGGCCCGGCGCGGTGGCGGCCCACTCCTCGAACGCGCCGGCCGCGGCGCTCACCGCCGCCTCGACGTCGGCAGCGCTCGACGACGCGACCTCCACGATCACGTCTCCTGTGGCCGGATCGATGACCGGATCGGAGCGGTCACTCCGCGCGTCCTGCCACCCACCACCGATGAAGTTCTGCCGTGCGGTGCTCGTCATCGCGCGATCTTGGGTTGCCGCCGCGGATCGCGCAAGGGATTCCGTCGGCTTCACACACTCTCAACGCGGATTCCCTTGCCACCGACGCGGGGGCTGCGTAGGTTCCCCGGTCCATGGACCGCGCCCTGCTGTTTCGCAACGGCACGGTGCTCACGGCAGACCCGTCACGGCCCACCGCGCACGCAGTCGCGGTCGAGCGGGGGGTCATCGTCGCGCTCGACGACGATGCGCTCGAGCACTCGGCGCGACGCGCGACCGAGGTCGATCTCGCCGGCGGTTGCCTCGTCCCGGGGTTTCGCGACGGGCACGCACATCCCCTTTGGGGTGGCATCGAGCTCGGCCAAGCGCCGCTCGTCGGCGCGCAGTCGATCGACGAGCTGCTCGCGCGGGTGAAGGCGTATGCGGACACGCATCCCGACGAGCCATGGATCGAGGGAGGCGGGTACGACCCGTCCCTGCTGCCGAAGGGTGTCGGCGACGCGACGGTGCTCGATGCGATCGTGCCTGACCGTCCGGTCGTCCTCGAAGCGAACGACCACCACACGATGTGGGTCAACTCCGAAGCGCTTCGCCGCGCCGGCATCGACGCCGACACGCCCGACCCCGCGCTCGGCCGCATCCTGCGACACTCGGACCGCTCGCCGGTCGGCACGCTCGTCGAGTGGGAGGCGCTCGCGATGGTGCGGCGCGTCGTCCCCGTCCCCGAGGCCGAGACGCAGCAGGCAGGTCTGCGCCGCGCGATGGCAGCCCTCGGCCGGGCCGGCATCACGTGGGTGCAAGAGGCGGCGACCAGCCCCGCAGAGGCGGAGGTCTACGCCGCCCTCGCCGCGCGAGGTGAGCTCACGACGCGAGCGAACCTGGCGTTCCGCGCCGAGCCGGGAAAGTGGATGCGATCGCGTGACTCGTTCACAGCGTGCCGCGACGCGCTCGAGTCGGCCGAGGCCACGCGCGATGTCCTCGCAGCGCGCACCGTCAAGTTCTTCGCCGACGGCGTCATCGAGATGGGCACCGGGTTCCTTCTCGAGCCGTACACCGACGCCCCTCACACGTGCGGGCTCCCGAACTGGTCTCCCGCCGAGCTCGAGGAAGCGGTCATCGCGTTCGATGCCGACGGGTTCCAGATCCACGTCCACGCGATCGGCGACGGTGGGGTGCGGATGGCACTCGACGCGATCCAGGCCGCGGGGCGCGCGAACGGCCCTCGGGATCGCCGACCAGTGATCGCCCACACACAGGTCGTCGCGGGCCCGGATCGCGACCGGTTCGCGGCGTTGGGGGTGATCGCCAACTTCGAGCCGCTGTGGGCCTGCCTCGACGGGGTGATGGAGAAGCTCACGATCCCGCGCCTCGGCCCCGAGCGGAGCGCGCTGCAGTACCCGATTGCCACCCTGGTGTCGTCTGGCGCGCGCATCAGCTTCGGAAGCGACTGGCCCGTGTCGTCGATGCACCCGTTGCACGGTCTCGCCGTCGCGGTGACGCGCCAGAACCGCGATGGACGCCCCGAGGCGGGCTGGTTGCCCGAGGAGCGGCTCCCCGTCACCCAGGCCCTTGCTGCCTACACTTCGGGCACGGCCTATCAGGGGTTCGAGGAAGCCACGGGGGGAATGATCACGATCGGCAAGCGGGCTGACCTCTGCGCGCTGTCCGCCGACATCTCCGCGATCGCCGGCAGCGAGGTCTCGGACATCGCGGTCACCGGCACGTGGACCGGCGGGCGGGAGGTGTACGCACGGTGAGTGGCGAGCGCGGGTCGGTCGAGCTCACGCGAGTGACGAAGCGTTTCGGTCCGACCGTCGCCGTCGACAGCCTCGACCTCGACGTGCACGCGGGCGAGTTCCTCGCACTGCTCGGGCCGAGCGGGTGCGGCAAGACCACGACGCTGCGCATGCTCGCCGGGTTCGAGCAGCCCGACGAGGGCTACATCCGCATCTCGGGGCAGTACGTCCAAGGCGTGGCTCCGCACAAGCGCGACGTCAACACGGTCTTCCAGCACTACGCGCTCTTCCCGCACATGACCGTCGCCGAGAACGTCGCGTACGGATTGCGTCAGAAGGGGGTCGACAAGGGCGAGACCAAGCGACGAGTCAGCGAGGCGTTGGAGATGGTGAAGATGACGCCGCTCGCTCGTCGCAAGCCGCGACAGCTCTCCGGTGGTCAGCAGCAGCGCGTGGCGCTGGCTCGTGCGCTCGTCAACAAGCCGTCGGTCCTCCTGCTCGACGAACCGCTCGGGGCGCTCGACCGCAAGCTCCGTCAGGAGATGCAGATCGAGCTGAAGCTCCTCCAGAACCAGGTCGGCATCACCTTCATCTTCGTGACGCACGACCAGGAGGAAGCGCTGTCGATGTCCGACCGCATCGTCGTGATGCTCGAAGGCCATGTCGAGCAGGCTGCGGACCCCGACACGATCTACGACCAGCCCGCGTCGGCGTTCGTCGCCGGCTTCATCGGGCAGCAGAACTTCCTCCCCGGCACCGTCCAAGGGGACGGGCACGAGCTCGCGGGTTCCGGTTTCACGGTGATCGCGGGCCGCGCGTCCGACGACGCGGTCGCGGGAGGACCGGGGCTCGCCGCGGTCCGTCCCGAAGCAGTGCGGCTCGGCACTGAGGTGCCGGACCAGACCACCAACGCTGTCCAGGGTCGCCTTGCTGGCGTGTCCCATCTCGGCGACCTCATCCAGTACGTCGTGATCACGACATCGGGCAGGGAGATGCTCAGCCGCCAGCCGAGGCACGAAGCGCCCCGCCTGGATCTGGGCGCCGACGTGTGGTGCCGTTGGGACACCGACCGGGTGCAGGTCTTCGGGGGACAGCAGTCCGACCTCGTCATGGCCGATCCCGCGGGCTGACCCGCCAACCGCCCCACACCCGACAAGGAGACCCTCGTGGCTGACGATCCGATCAAGATCCTCGCCCCGCCCAAGGCTGCGCACAGGCTCGGCACCGACCTCACCCGGCGCCGTTTGATCGGGATGGGTGCTGCGGGCCTCGCCGGGCTCGTCGTCGGCCCCGGTCTCCTCGCGGCGTGCGGCGGGGGAGACGACAGCGCGAGCGGCGGGGGCGCGGGCGGCACGGGCGGCGGGGGCGAGAAGGGCAACCACAAGCTCAACCTCTTCACGTGGGCCGAGTACCACGCGCAAGACAACCTCGACCGCTTCGGCAACGTGACGGTGACCGTCTACAACTCGAACGAAGAGGCGATCGCGAAGCTGCAGGCGTCGAAGGGCACGAGTGGGTTCGACGTGATCATCCCGACGGGCGCGTACATCCCGCAGATGGCGGCCGACGATCTGATCATCCCGCTCGACAAGACCAAGCTGACGAACATCGGCAACCTCGATCCGATCTACCTCAGCCAGAGCTGGGACCCGGACAACAAGTACTCGATCCCGAAGGACTGGGGCACGACCGGCTGGATCTACGACAACTCGGTCATCAAGACCCCGTTGAAGACGTGGAACGACTTCCTCGACGCGGCGACGGGTCCCGCGAGCGGCCAGACGTCGGTGCTCGACGCCGCACCCGACCTCACCGGCATCTACTTCTGGGCGAATGGCATCGACTGGACGACGACCGACACGAACGATCTCGACGCGTGCGAGAAGTACATCGTCGACACGCTCGCCCCGCACCTCAAGGCGTTCGACTCGTACCCGGGCATCAACCTCACCCAGGGCAACTACGTGTTGTCGCAGGTGTGGAACGGCGACGCGCGCCAGGGCCTCCTCTCCGTCGACGACCCAGATCGCTATACCTGGGGTCTCGGCGCACCGACGACCGAGCTCTGGATGGACAACTACGCGATCGTGAAGAACGCGCCGAACGAAGATTCGGCGTATGCGTTCATCGACTTCATGCTCGTGCCGCAGAACTCGGTCATCGACCTCGAGTTCCACGGGTACAACACGGGCCTCAAGGACATCGAGTCGCTGCTGCCGGCCGACCTGCAGTACAAGGACATCATCTTCTTCACGCCCGACGAGGTGAAGACGATGCAGGCGGGAGCGGTGAACGAGGCGCAGGACCGGCTCGTCGACATCTACAACAAAGCGAAGGCGAAGGCCGGAGCGTGAGGATGATGGCGAAGGCGAAGGCCGGAGCGTGAGGACGTAGGCGATGACCACGACGGTGACGCCGGAGGTCTTGTTCGAACACGAAAGCGCGCCGCCTCCGTCTCGCCGTCGCCTGCGCACCCCCAAGTTCGGCCTCGCTATCCCGTCGTGGGTGTGGTACCTCGGGTTCTTCCTCGTCCCGACGATGGTGATCGTCTGGTACAGCTTCGGCTACAAGCCACCGGTCAACTCAGGCCGGGGAGCGATCGCCACTGACAAGCTCTCGTTGCAGAACTACCGCGACGCGCTGTCCGACACCTTCTTCAAGACGTTCCAGAACACGTTCCGTGTCGCAGTGATCGGCACGGCGCTGTGCCTGTTGATCGGGTTTCCCGTCGCATACTTCATCGCGGTGAAGGTCGCGCCCAAGTGGCGCGGGCTGATGCTCGGGCTGGTGATCGTGCCGTTCTGGACCAGCTTTCTCATCCGTACGATCGCGTGGCGGATCGTGCTCGCGCCCGAGGGCTTCATCTCGAACTGGATGCAGACCGTGGGGTTGCGGCACTCGCCGATCCGCTTCCTCGACACCCGTGAGGCCGTGCAGCTCGGCGTGGTCTACAACTACTTGCCCCTCATGATCTTCCCCTTGTTCGTCGCGCTCGATCGCCTCGACGGTGCGTTGCGCGAGGCGAGCAAGGACCTCGGGGCGAACCGGTTCCGCACGTTCACGCAGGTGACGCTTCCGCTCGCGATGCCGGGCATCATCGCCGGCTTGCTGCTGGTGTTCATCCCCTTGGCGGGCGACTACATCACCGCGAGCGTGCTGGGTGGTGCGAAGGGGAACATGGCCGGCGCCCTCGTCGCGACGCAATTCCTCGCGGCGCAGAACTGGGCGCTCGGCTCGGCGATGGCGATCCTGCTCATCTTCGTCATCCTCGGCACGATCGCGGTCGCCACCATCGTGGCGCTCGCGGTGCGCACGATCATGCGGCGGTTCCGCTCGATCGACGTCGGGGTCGCACCGGTGGGAGCAGCGTGACAGCGGTCGCGGTGCCGCCGAACGTCGTCGACGCCGAGGGCGCTCGCTCCGGTGTCGCTCCGCCGCGCCGGAAGCGCCGCATCGACTTCCTGACGATCGGTCTCGGCGTGTGGACCGTGCTGGTGTTCATCTTCTTGTTCCTGCCGATCGGGTTCATCGTCGCCCACTCCTTCAACAAGGGGAAGGCATTGCTGGTGTGGCAGGGCTTCAGCACGAAGTGGTACCACGAGCTCTTCCGGAACGAGCCGTTGAAGCAGTCGATCATCAACTCGCTGCGTGTCGCGATCGGCAGCACGATCATCGCCGTGATCCTCGGCGCCACCGCCGGCATCGCGCTCGCACGCCGCGGTGGCAGGTGGGCGACGAGCTTCATGGGGATCGTGTTCCTCATCCTCGTCACGCCGGAGATCGTCGATGCCATCGCGCTGCTGATCTGGTTCGTGCGGCTCGGTGGGCCGTTCGCGGGCGGCATCTACGTGTTCGGCCACGGCTTCAACGCCGGCACGGTGCGGTTGTTCGTCGGGCACTCGCTGTTCAGCTCGGCGGTCGTCACGCTGATCGTGCGCGCCCGGCTCCAGGGACTGGACGAGTCGCTCGAAGAGGCGGCCGCGGACCTCGGTGCCACACCGTCGCGCGCATTCCGGCAGATCACGTTGCCCCTGATGTTCCCCGCGCTCCTCGCGGGCGCGCTCCTCGCGTTCACGTTCAGCCTGGACAACACGATCGTGGCCACCTTCGTCAGCACGGCGGGGTCGACGACGCTTCCGGTGTACGTGTTCTCCTCGGTGCGGTCGGTGATCAAGCCAGACATCGCCGCGGCGGCCACGCTCATGCTGGGGCTCACGCTGTTCGCGCTCGCGCTCGTGGCGGTCGTCCTCCGTCGGGGCGGCGACTCTGCCAGCGACGTCGCCGCGACGCTGACAGGCAACTGAGCCGCGCACTAGCCTGGCCCGACCATGCCAAGTAGCAGCGCGCCGCGCATTGCTCTCGCGCCCGAATCTGCTCCGGCGTGGATGGCGGACGCGATCACCGAAGGCGGGGGCGTCGTCAGCCCCCTCGCAGACTCCGAGGCGCTCGTGTGGGGCGCGCCCGCGAAGCCACAAGCGCTCGCCGACGTGATGGAGCAGGCACCGCAGCTCGAGTGGATCCAGCTGCCGTGGGCGGGCGTCGAGCCGTACATGTCGGTCATCGACGACGACCGCATCTGGACGTGCGCGAAAGGTGTCTACGCCGCTCCGGTCGCGGAGCTCGCGCTCACCCTCGCGTTGAGCGGGCTGCGTGGCCTCGGTACCTACGCGCGGGCGTCTTCGTGGACCGCGCCGTCGGGCTCGAACCTCGAAGGAGGTCGCGTCACCATCCTCGGCGGCGGCGGCATCACCGAGTCGTTGCTAGCGTTGCTCGCGCCGTTCGACACGCACGTCACCGTGGTGCGCAAGCAGGTGCATCCGATGGACGGCGCGGACGTCGTGGTCGACAGCGACCACCTCCACAGCGCGCTTCCCGGCGCGGATCTCGTGGTGCTCGCGCTGGCATTGACGCCCGAGACAGAAGGCATCATCGGCGAGGGCGAGCTTCGTCTCATGGAGTCCCACGCGTGGCTCATCAACGTCGCCCGGGGCCGGCACGTGATCACCGACGA
>DATKAS010000199.1:0-5532 GCA_035497855.1 Acidimicrobiales bacterium | reverse complement strand
GACGTAGATCGCGTCGATGCCCGGCACCGACAGGATGTCGTCGATGTGCTCGACTGCTTGCCGGGTCTCGATCATCGGGATGCACGCGACCTGATCGTTCGCGGCGCCGGAGTACTCACCGCCGTAGCGCATGCCGGCGCTGAGCGGCCCGAAGCTCCGGGTGCCGGCAGGTGCGTAGCGGCACGAGTCGACGGCGCGCCTGGCTTCCTCGGGTGAGTTGACCATCGGGATGATGACGCCCATCGCGCCCGCGTCGAGCACACGGCCGATGATCCCTTGCTCGTTCCACGGCACCCGCACGATCGGCACCGTGGGCGTGCGGGCCATCGCGGCCAGCATCGCGACGGTCTGCTCGTAATCCGCGAGGCCGTGCTGCATGTCGATGCACACGTAGTCGAAGCCGGAGGTCGCGGCCGCCTCCGCCACGAACGGATCGCGGAGCGACAACCATGCACCGAGCGCAGTGCCACCATCGGCCCACGTCGTCTTCAACGACTGCATCAGATCAACCTCTCTTGCAACGTGAGCAGCCTCCAAAGGTCGGGCTGCGGTCCGATGGGGACGTCGATGACCGCCGGCACGTCGGCGTCGATCGCGCGCTCGAGCGTCGCGCGGAGGTCACCCAAGTCGTCGACGCGATGGGCGACGACACCGAAGCTCTCGGCGAGCTTCACGAGATCGGGGTTGCGGAGGCGCGAGGCGATCTCGTTCCCGCTGCTCTCCTGCTGCATGCGCAGCACGTTCCCGAACGCATCGTCGCGGAACACCACGGCGACGACAGCGATGTCGTGCTGCGCCATGGTCGCGAGGTCGCCGACGCCGTAGAGGAAGCCGCCATCGCCGCTGATCGACACCACCGGGCGATCGCCCGCACCCACCTTGGCGCCGAGCGCGGTCGGGAAGCCGAAGCCGAGCGTGCCCTGGTATCCCGACCCGATGTACGTGCCGGGCGCCTCCGCGGGATACCCGTTGCGCGCGAAGTAGCCGACCTGCGTCATCTCGTCGACGAGCACGCCGTCGGCGGGGAGGGCTGCCCGCAGCGCCGCGCAGCAGCGTGCGAGGTCGGGGAACCGCTCGGCCATGCCCTCCTGCAACCGCCGACCGAGGTCGCGCATCGCCTCGCTGCGTCCGTTCACCTCCCTCGCGGTCAGCCCCGCCGTGTCGATCGCGGCCAGCAACGCTCGCGCGGCCGTGGTCGCGTCGGACTCGATCGCGATCGACGGCTTCACGCTCTGGTCGAGCTCGCCGGGATCGACGTCCACGCGGATCACTTCGACATCAGGAGGCACCGGCAGCGGGCCACGCGACAGGTGGGCGCGCGAGCCGACGATCAGCAGCACGTCGACGTCGTCGAAGAGGCTCGGCACAGCGAGCAACGGAAGCGCGAGCGGATGTGACGCGGGCACGGCGCCCTTGCCCTCGGTGGTCATCACGATCGGGGCGCCGAGATGCTCGGCCAGCGCGACCAGCGCGTCACCGGCACCGAGCGCGCCACCGCCCACGAGGATCACAGGGTGGCTCGCGTGTGCGAGCCGGTCCGCCGCCGCCTGCACGAGCGCGCTGTCGGGTTGCTTCGGCTGCGCCACCTGAGGTCTGGCCGGCCAGGTCACGTCGGCACCGCGCAGCATCGTGTCCCAGCCCACTTCGATCGCGTATGGCCTCGGTCGCTCGTTGCCGAGGAGCGCGGCGAACGCCCGGTCGACGACGGCGGGCACGTCCTCGGGTCGAGTCGCATGCTCGGACCGCGCGATCAGCCCTCGGAGCACCGCCTGTTGGTCGGGGATCTCGTGGAGCACGCCCCGCCCACGACCGAGGTCGGCGTTCGGGACCTGCCCGACGACGCACAGCACACGGCTCCCGCACGCGTACGCCGTCGCGAGGGCCGCTCCCGCGTTGAGCAGGCCGGGCCCCGGCACGATCGCGCACACGCCGACACCACCGGTCACGCGCGCGTACCCGTCGGCCATGTATGCCGCGGTCTGCTCGTGGCGCGTGTGGATCACGCGGATCGACGGCTCCGTCGCGAGCCCTTCGAAGAGCCCGTCGAGCTGCACGCCGGGGAGGCCGAACACGACGTCGACGTCCCATCGACGCAGCCCCTCGACGAGGAGCGCTCCGCCGGAGCGTTCAGTCACTCGACGTAGGCCACGAAGTCGCAGCTGATGAACTTGCCGCCGCCCGCCGCGAGCTGTGTGTGACGAGCCGGGCGCGAGTCGGCATCCGGGAAGTGCTCGACCCACGGCGCGTTGATGATGTCTCGCAGCTTCAGATCGGGGACGAAGAACGTCATCTTCACGATGTGCTCCCAACCCGCGCCGCCCACCTCGAGCATCTCGCCGACGTGGTGGAAGAGGTTGGCGACCTGCGCCTCGGGGTCCTCAGGCATGTCCTCGGCGCCGGGGTTCCGCGGCGGGATGATGCTCGACATGAGGAGGGGCCCCACGCGTGACGCGGTGGGGATGGGGTTCGCGTGATGCACGCTCTTCGCCTCGACCGATCGTCTCGCCATCTGTTGCTCCCTCGTTGTGTCGCTCAGCTCTCTCGATGCGCGAGCCAGGCTTCGAACTCGGCTCGACGCTCCTTCGCGATCGGGAACGTTCCGATCGTGCTCTCCCCCGCGGCCACTCGCTCGAGCGCCCACTCCTCCTCGATCTCCTGTGCCACCGACGCAGCGGCGATCTCCTCGGCCAACGCCGCGGGCAGCAGCACGACGCCCTCGTCGTCACCGACGAGGATGTCGCCGGGCACCACGGTCACGCCCGCGCACGCGATCGTCACCTGATGCTCGAGTGGCACGTGCATGCGTCCCCACGTCGCGGCGTGCGACGAGCGGTGATAGACGGGCAAGCCGATCTCGCGGATCGCCGGCGTGTCACGCAGCGCACCGTCGGTGATGACGCCCGCGGCGCCGAGCAGCTTCGACCGCATCACGAAGATGTCGCCGATCGTGCCTGCGTCGGGCTCGCCACGCGCATCCATCACGAGGACCTCGTCCTGGGTGAGGTTCTCGATCGCTCGCCGCTGGGCGTTCTGGCCTCGCGTCAGGTGCGTCAGGTCCTCACGTGCAGGCACATACCGCAGCGTGTGGGCATAGCCCACCATTCGCTGCCCCGTGGCGACGGGCTTGAGCCCGCTGAAGTACGCATTGCGGATCCCTCTGCCCTGCAGCTGCTGTGTGAGGGTCGCCGTCGATACCTTCCGCAGCTGCGCCTTCAGCTCGTCGGTGAGGACGACTGGGCGCGGGTGCTCCGCGTCGTTCGTGGGGGGGTCAGACATGGCGGCGCGTGAGTGTCAGGTTGGCTGTCATAGTGGCGGCAGTAGTCAACCACGTGGCGACCACGGAGGGACGAGGTTGGGCACGAGCATCCTCGGCAATCGGGTGCAGCGGGTCGAAGACGTGCGGATGCTGACCGAGGGCGGTCGCTACGTCGATGACCTTTCGCTCGGCGACGCCGCGTGGCTCACCTACGTGCGGTCCACGGAGGCGCACGCGCGCATCGTGTCCATCGACGTCGACCAGGCCAAGGCCGCGCCCGGGGTCATCGCGGTGTTCACGGGTGACGACCTCTCTGAGCTCGGGCTCGCTCCGAACCTCAACCCGAGCTTCCACGACGCCATGCGCAGGCCATACGTCGCCCGCGGCACCGTGCGGTACGTCGGACAACCGGTGGTCGCGGTCGTAGCGGAGGATCGCTACCTCGCGGCCGACGCGGCAGAGCTCGTCGTCATCGACTACGAGCCGCTGCCCGTCGTGATCGATCCCGAAGATGGCATCCGCGACGAGGTGCTCGTCTTCCCCGATGCCGGCACGAACGTGGTGATGCGGTGGGAGCCGAAGACCCTCGCCGACTTCAGCGAGTGCGAAGTCGTCGTCGAGGAGCGCATCGTGAACCAACGCCTCACGGCAGCGCCGCTCGAGCCGCGGGCAGGCGCGGCCTACTGGACGGAGGACGGCCGCCTGATCCACTACTCCGCTTGCCAGGGCGCGCACCCGACGAGGGATCTCCTGAGCGCGCTCTACGGACTCGAACCGTCACAGGTGCGGGTCGTGGTGCCCGACGTCGGTGGCGGCTTCGGCGCGAAGTCGAGGACCTACCCCGAGGAGCTCGCGCTGGGCTTCTACGCGCGAGCGATCGGGCGACCGGTGAAGTGGACCGAGACCCGTTCCGAGAACATGGTCGCGATGCCTCAGGGGCGCGGGCAGATCCAGCGGGCCAAGCTCGGCGGCACCCGGGACGGCCACATCACCGCGTATCACCTCGACGTCGTGCACGACGCCGGGGCGTTCCCGCTGATCGGGGCGATCTTGCCGATGATGACGATGCGGATGGTCACCGGCGTGTACCACATCCCGAACGTCTCGTTCTCCGGGGTCACGACCGTCACGAACACCGTCTCCACGACTGCGTATCGCGGTGCGGGCCGCCCGGAGGCCGCTGTCGCCATCGAGCGGATGGTGGATCGATACGCAGCCGAGATCGGCATGGATCCGGCGGAAGTGCGTCGCCGCAACTTGGTGCCGCGCTTCCTGGAGAGGTACACGACCGGGATCGGCACGGTGTACGACGTCGGTGACTACCCGCAGGCGCTCGAGCGCGTGCTCGCCGCGGCGGGCTACGACGATCTCCGTGCGGAGCAGGCACGCCGGCGCGCCGCGAACGATCCGATCGCGATGGGCATCGGGCTCGCCGTGTACGTCGAGATCACCGCTGGCGCACCCGGCAGCGAGTTCGGCTCGGTTGAAGTGCTCGCAGACGGGCGCTTGCGTGTGCGCAGCGGCGCGACGCCGTTCGGTCAGGGACACGAGACGACGTGGGCGATGGTCGTGTCCGAGCGCACGGGGGTGCCGATCGATCACATCGAGGTCATCCACGGCGACACCGACGAGGTGCGCTCGGGAGGCCTGACCGTCGGGTCTCGTTCCGTGCAGATCGGCGGGGCCGCGATCGACACGGCGACCGCGTCACTCGTCGACCTCGCTCGAGAGCGCGCAGCCGACGTGCTCGAATGCGCCCCTGAAGACGTCGTCCTCGACACCGACCGCGCGGTGTTCCACGTGGCCGGCACACCGGCGCGGGTCATCGGCTGGGGCGACATCGCGGCGACAGACGGCGACGCACTTCGCGCCGAGTGCGACTTCACCCCGGAGATGCCGACGTTCCCGTTCGGCGCGCACCTCGCGGTCGTCGAGGTCGACACCGAGACCGGCGACACCCGGCTGCAGCGGCTCGTCGCGCTGGACGACGCGGGGAAGATCATCAACCCGCTGCTGGCCGAGGGCCAAGTGCACGGCGGCATCGCGCAGGGCGTCGCACAGGCGCTGTTCGAGGCCGTGCGCTATTCGGACGACGGTCAGCCGCAGACCACGAACTTCGCGGACTACCTCGTCATCTCGGCGCCCGAGCTGCCCTCGTTCGAGGTGGTCCACATGGAGACGCCGACGTTCGCGAACCCGCTCGGCGCCAAGGGCGTCGGCGAGTCGGGGACCATCGGAGCGATCCCCGCGGTGTACAACGCGGTGATCGACGCGCT
>DATKAS010000198.1:0-8187 GCA_035497855.1 Acidimicrobiales bacterium | reverse complement strand
GCCAGCCGGTGTCGGTGTCACGGAGCACGGGCTCCCCTGGCTCAGCGGCCCAGCGCGCGACCCAGGCTCGCGGGAGCGAGCCCTCGACGACCAGGTCAGCGGCATCGCCGTCGAACCCGTGGCGGTGCCACGCGGCGCGGTCGTCGAGTGGCCCGGGATGCACCGCGGTCAGTGGGTGTAGTCGGCCTGGATGGTCTGCAGCGCGAGCGCGGCGACGCGGTTGGCGCCGGCGAGCGAGAAGTGGACGCCGTCCTGGGCTCGCATCAGCACCTGCTTGCCGGTCGCGTCGGGCAGGTACGCGGAGAACGCGCCGTCGGGCCCCGCGAACATCGTGCGGATGTGGATGAACGTCACGCCCGGATGCTTCTCCGCTTCGTCGCGGTAGATGCCCTCGAGAATGATCTGCTTCTGGTCGAAGTCACCGGCGCGCATCACCGGCTGACCGATCCAGTAGATGTGGCGCTTGCCCCCTTGCGTGAGGAACGTCATCACCGCGTCGACGCGATGGCGGTACTCCGCCTGCCACTCCGGGGTGCTCACGTCGTAGACCTTGCCGTCGAGCTTCATCTTCTGCGCGTCGTTCGCCCCGAACATCACGACCATGACTTCCGGGTTCTGCTGGTTCACCACGTCGATCAGGTGCTGCGGCCAGTCGAAGTAGTCGGGTCGAGTCAGCCCGGTCGAGATGCGAGCGTCGAGCGTCGGTGTGATCACACCCGTCTCACCCGCGACCCGCACGAGCGACGCGCCGACCTCCGCCGCCATCGAGTCGCCTCCGACCCACATCGTGAGCGGTTGCGCAGCGGTGGGAGTGCGGAGCGGGGCGACGGTCGACGGCACGGGCACGGTCGTGGGCGCGCTGGTCGCCGCGCTCGACCCGCCGGCGTTCGTCGTGACCGAGCCACCAGCGCTCGCGGTGCTCGGCGCGGCGACAGAGGAAGCGGTCGGCACGGTCGTCGTGGTGAGCGCGTCGAACGAGTCGGCCGAGCCGTTGTTGCGACCCCGCACGTCGTCGACGACCTGCCCGGGCTTCGACAGCCCCGTCCACCGGCTCACGTCGTACAGCGGCCGCGCCGCGCCGACGAGGACGGTGCGCTGCCATCCGTACGGCTGACGCTCTGCCATGTCGAGCAGCGTGCGCGCGTTCAGGAACGCCGCACCCAGGAACGCGATCGCGCCCACGACGAGGATCTGCCCAGCCGACATCGGCCGGCTGCGCAATCGCCGGGCTCGTGCCGCGGGGTGATCGGGATCGGCGGCCCGTGCTGCCGAGGGATGGTCACCTGACGGCCGGGTGCGGGTGGGGGTCGCGATGCTCCGACGCTACGCGATGCCGCGCGCGGCCCGCGAGTCATCTCCCGGCATCTCAGAACTGGAAGTAGATGAACGGCGCGACGCCGACCGGGCCGAGCGCGTTGATCACGAAGAAGCATCCGGCCAGCGTGAGGCCCTGGGCCGCGACGGGCCAGCGGGAGAAGCGGGCCTGGATGGTGCGGATCGCGTCCTCGGGCACGAACTGGCTCGCCAGCATCGCCATGATCGTGAGCAGGAGCAGTGGCGTCACCAGTGGGGCTGGACCCCACGCGGTGAACAGGCGGTGAAGCATGGTGAACGCGGTGTCGAAATTGGGGCTCCGGAAGAACACCCAGGCGAGGCAGACCACGTTGAACGTGATCAACCACTCCAGGATCATCCGGCGCGGAGTCTGTTCGGGTTCGGGCAGTCCGAGCTGCTCGCGGCGATCGCTGCGCCAGTGCTCGATGGCGAGGCCCGTCCCATGGATGCCGCCCCACACGACGAACGTCCAGGCGGCGCCGTGCCAGAGCCCGCCGATCAGCATCGTGAGCATCAGGTTGCGGTAGGTCTGAAACCGGCTCCCGCGGTTGCCGCCGAGCGGGATGTAGAGGTAGTCACGCAGGAACCGCGACAGCGTCATGTGCCATCGGCGCCAGAAGTCCTGGAGCGACAGCGCGGTGTAGGGCGCGTTGAAGTTCGGCGGGAACCGAATGCCGAGCAAGAGCGCGAGCCCGATCGCGATGTCGGTGTAGCCGCTGAAGTCCGCGTAGATCTGGATCGCGTACCCGTAGATCGCGAAGAGGATCTCGAGCGAGCTGTGGTTCGCGGGCGCGGCGAAGACCTTGTCGACGATCGCGCCGGCGAGGTAGCTCGAGATGACGACCTTCTTGAACATGCCCGCGACGATCAAGCGGAACGCGTAGCTGCCGTCGAGGTAGCGAGGGTCGGGCCGTTCCTTCAGCTGGGGGAGGAACTCCGACGCGCGCACGATCGGCCCTGCGACGAGATGCGGGAAGAACGACAGGTAGGTGGCGAAGTCGAGGAAGGGAACGGGCTCGACCTTCCCCCGGTAGGTGTCGACGACGTACGAGAGGGCTTGGAACGTGAAGAACGAGATCCCGATCGGCAGGATGATCTGGAAGAGCGGGGGCGACACCTTGACGCCCATGTCGCTGAGGGTGTTCACGACCGAGGTGGCGAAGAACCCGTAGTACTTGAAGTAGGCGAGCGCGCCCAGGTTCACGACGACCGCGGCGATGAGCAGGACGCGCCGCACCGGCTCGCGCGAGGGAGCGATCAGGCGCGCGAACACCTGGTTCGCGATGGTCGAGCCGCCCAGCAGGAACACGTAGTGCCAGTCCCACCAGCCGTAGAAGACGTAGCTGGCGATCACCATCAGCACCTTCCACCGGGTCGGGTAGGGCCGCAGCAGCCAGCTGAGGACGAACACGATCGGGAAGAAGACGGCGAACTGGATGGTGGGGAACAGCACCGGAGGCGAGCCTAGGGGTCACCCTCCAGAGCCGAGAGCCACCCGTTTCGGTCTCATGAAGATGTGACGACAGGGCGGGGACTCGCTTGAACGCCCACCCCCGGACACCTAGCGTCCCCGGATCACTTACCGAGCCAGGAGGGGGTTCACTGTGCGCAGACAGCGCCGACTAGTGGGCCTGTTGGCCCTGCTCACGGCGTTCACTTTCGTGGCCGCGGCGTGTGGGGATGACAGCGGATCATCATCGAGTGCAACAACAGGTGGAGGCGCCGCGACGACTGCCAGTGGCGGCGCCGCGACAACCGCGGCCAGCGGCGAGGCGACGGCAGCGTGCGGCGGCACCAAGGACGTGAGCGCGACCGATACCTCCATCGAGACCCGCACGCTGACGGTGGCAAGCGGTGCCAACAACAAGGTCGGCATGATGTACGACGTCACCGGCCGCGGCGACCTGTCGTTCAACGACTCCGCAGGTGCGGGCCTCGACCAGGCGAAGAAGGACTTCGGCATCGCGGCAACCGAGTCGACCCCGACCGGCGACGCTGATCGTGCCGACCGCCTGAACCTGCTCGCGAGCGCAGGCAACGGACTGATCATCGGTGTCGGCTTCCTCTGGGGCGACGCGATCACCGCGGGCGCCAAGGCGAACCCGAACATCAACTTCGGCATCATCGACTCGGTCGTCGACGCGCCGAACGTCGTGTCGATGACGTTCGCCGAGGAGCAGGGCTCCTTCCTCGTGGGCGCAGCTGCGGCCCTGAAGAGCAAGACCGGTCACATCGGCTTCATCGGAGGAGTGGACGAGGCCCTCATCCACAAGTTCGAGGCCGGCTACACCGCGGGCGCGAAGCAGGTCAACCCGGACATCAAGGTCGACGTCAAGTACATCAGCCCGGATGGCGACTTCACTGGGTTCAACGACCCGGCGAAGGGCAAGGAGATCGCCGCGGCCATGTTCGAAGGTGGCGCTGACATCGTCTACGCCGCTGCCGGTGGCTCCGGTCTCGGCATGTTCCAGGCCGCGAAGGACTACTCCGACTCGAACAACACCCACGTGTGTGGCATCGGCGTCGACTCCGACCAGATCCTCACCGTCGGTGCCGATCTCGAGCCGTACGTCATGACCTCGATGCTGAAGCGGGTGGACGTCGCCGTGTACAACACGATCGGCGACTACCTCGAGGGCAAGGCGAAGGTGGGCACCCAAACCGTGTTCGACCTCAAGAGCGATGGTGTCGCCTACTCGACGACGGGCGGCAACCTCGACGACATCAAGAGCCAGCTCGACGATCTGAAGCAGCAGATCGTCGACGGCAAGATCACGGTTCCCACCACTCCATGAGGTTGACGAGCGGGATGTAGTAGAGAACGGTCCCATGACCGAGCTCGACGGGGGCGCCGCCGCTTCGACGGTCGGCGCCCCCGGCGCGTCCGGGGTCGGTTCAGCAGCGCCCGCCATCGAGCTCCGCGGCATCGTCAAGCGGTTCCCGGGTGTGGTCGCGAACGACGGCGTCGACCTCGCCGTCGCCGCGAGCTCGATCCACGCCGTGGTGGGCGAGAACGGCGCCGGCAAGTCCACCCTCATGAAGGTCCTCTACGGCGAGCAGCGTCCCGATGAGGGGTCGATCCTCGTGCGGGGAGCGGAGCAGAGCTTCAAGTCGCCACGCGACGCGATCGCCGTCGGCATCGGGATGGTGCACCAGCACTTCATGCTCGCCGACAACCTCACCGTCGCCGAGAACGTGATCCTCGGCGACGAGCCGGGATCTGCGTTGCGCATCGACTTCAGGGAGGCCTCCGACCGCATCGAGGAGCTCGGTCGGGTCTACGGCCTCGCCGTGGATCCCCACGCACTCGTCGCGGACCTCGGGGTCGGTGACCGCCAGCGGGTCGAGATCATGAAGGTGCTCTACCGAGGTGCCCGCATCCTCATCCTCGACGAGCCGACCACGGTGCTCGTGCCGCAGGAGGTCGACCAGCTGTTCGTGTCGCTTCGCGAGCTCACGACCGAGGGCGTCACGATCATCTTCATCAGCCACAAGCTCGACGAAGTGCTTGCGGTTGCCGATGCGATCACCGTCATGCGGGCGGGACGGACGGTCGCGTCGGTGCTGCCCAGCGAGGTGACGGCCCGCGACCTCGCGGAGCTGATGGTGGGCAGCGAGCTGCCGAAGCCCGAGAAGCGTGAGTCGACGGTCACGGACCAGACCGAGCTCGAGGTCAACGGCCTCACCGTGATCGAGGAGGTGCGCGCCGTGCTCGACCATGTGTCGTTCACGGTCCATCGCGGCGAGGTGGTGGGTGTCGCAGGGGTCGAGGGCAACGGCCAGCGTGAGCTCGTCGAGGCGCTCGTCGGGCTGCGACAAGCGACCTCGGGTCGCATCACGCTCGCCGGGATCGACATCAGCCACGAGTCGACACGCTTCCGCCGTGAGCACGGCATCGGCTACATCCCCGAAGACCGTCAGCATGACGGGCTCCTGCTGTCGTCGACGCTGTGGGAGAACAGCATGCTCGGTCACCAAACCCGTCCTCCCTACGCCAGGGGCCCGTGGACAGACCGCGGCGGCGCACGCGAGCGCACCGCGCAGATCGTCGCGGAGTTCGACGTCCGCACGCCCAGCGTCGACGTCGCCGCGTACGCGCTGTCGGGCGGCAACCAGCAGAAGCTCGTGGTCGGGCGCGAGATGCTCGGAGATCCGAGGGTGCTGATCGCGTCCCACCCCACGCGCGGCATCGACGTCGGCGCGCAAGCGGCGGTGTGGGAGAGCATCCGCCAGGCCCGCAGCCTCGGCCTTGCGGTGCTGCTCATCTCGGCCGACCTCGAAGAGCTCATCGGTCTCTCCGACACGCTGCTCGTGATCTTGCGGGGTCGCATCGTGGCGACCCTCGACCCGGGCACGGTGACCCCAGTCGAGCTCGGCTCCTACATGACCGGAGCCAAGGAGGGAACCGCCGCGTGAGCTGGCCCCGCCGCATCTTCTTCGCCCTCGCCGCGCCGGTCGCCGCCCTGGTGTTCTCGCTCGTCGTTTCCGGCATCGTCCTCGAGATCAGTGGTCACAACGCGATCGACGCGTTCAAGTCGATGTGGCAGTACACCGACTCGACCGAGTCGGTGGTGGCGACGATCAACCGCGCGATCCCGTACTACGTGTCAGCGCTCGCTGTCGCGATCGGCTTCAAGATGGCGCTGTTCAACATCGGCGTCGACGGCCAGCTCCGTATGGCTGCAGTGCTCGCCGCGGCTGCTGGTGCGGCAGTGAACTTCACCGTCCCGGTCGTGCAGGTGACCTACATCATCCTCGTCGCGGTGGCCGTCGGTGCCGCGTGGGCGTTCATCGCGGCGATCTTGAAGGTGTGGCGTGGCGTCAGCGAAGTGATCTCGACGATCATGCTCAACTCGATCGCGACGGCCCTCACTGCGTATCTGCTCGCCAATTACCTGAAAGCGAAGAACGCACCAGGGGACCTCGTCATCAAGACGCGGCTCCTGCCGCCGTCGTCGTTCATCCCGCCGCTCAACCGCTTCTTCGAGCTGTTCGGCTTCCACCTTCCGCCGAACACGCAGCTCAACGGGTTCTTCGTCGGTGCCGTCCTGTTGGGCGTGGGCTTCTACGTGCTCGTGTGGCGCACGCGCTTCGGGTTCGACCTGCGCGCGAGTGGCGCCAACCCGGCTGCCGCCCGCGCCGCTGGCGTCAACCCGAAGGCGATGATCGTCAAGACCATGCTGATCAGCGGCGGCATCGCCGGCCTGGTCGCCATCGGCCCACTGCTCGGCGATCCGCAGTTCCACCGTTACGGCGAGCAGTTCCCGACCACGCTCGGCTTCACCGGTATCGCGGTCGCGCTCGTCGGTCGCAACCACCCGGTCGGCATCGCGTTCTCCGCGCTGTTGTTCGCGTACATCGAGCGGGCCACGCAAGTCCTCGCGCTGCAGAACATCCCGCAAGAGATCTCGAAGATCATGCAGGGCTCGATCATCTTGTCCGCCGTCATCGCGTATGAGATCGTGCGCCGAGCCCGCGTCGCGGCCGAGGTGCGTGACGCCGCGGCGAAGGCCGAGCCGCGAGCCGCTGCTGGCGGCGCGATCCCCGAGCCGGTGCCCGCATGAGCACGCTGCGCGAGACGCTCCCGGAAGGCGCGGCGAAGGAGACACGTCGCCACCTTCCCGAGCTGTCGAGGTTCGGCATCCTCCTCCTGGTGTTCGCCGTTTTCGCGGTGCTCGCGGGGGTGCGGGTCGTCACCGACGCGAACGACCTCACGTCGAGCGGCACGTTCGGTGCTGCCTTGCGCCTGGCCGTCCCCATCGGCCTGGCCGCGCTCGGTGGTCTGTACGCCGAACGGGCCGGGGTCGTCAACATCGGGCTCGAGGGGATGATGATCCTCGGCACTTGGTTCGGCGCGTGGGGCGGCTGGCTGTGGGGGCCCTGGGCGGGAGTCGCGTGCGGCATCCTCGGCGGCGCGCTCGGCGGGCTGCTCCACGCGCTCGCGACCGTCACGTTCGGCGTCGACCACATCGTGTCCGGCGTCGCGATCAACATCCTCGCTGTAGGTGTGACGCGCTACCTCGCGACGGCAGTGTTCACCGGACAGCCGGGCGCGTCGGCAACCCTCTCGCCGCCCGTCAAAGGCGATGTGGGCCGGTTCTCGTTCCCGTTCCTCGCTGGCGGTCGAATAGGCGGCTGGAGCTCCCCCGACATGTTCGGGTGGCTCGAGAAGAAGCACTGGTTCCTGCTGTCGGACTTCGCCGGCCTCGTGAAGGGGCTGAGCTCCAACCTGACGTGGCTCACGATCATCGCGGTTCTCCTCGTGCCGCTGAGCGCCTACTTGCTCTGGCACACGACGTTCGGTCTGCGCCTCCGCTCGGTCGGTGAGGCGCCCACCGCCGCGGACTCCCTGGGTGTGCCCGTGTACCGCATGAAGTACATCGGCGTGGTCATCTCAGGGATGCTCGCGGGCCTGGGCGGCGCGTACCTCATGCTCGAAGCGGGTCGCTACAAGGAGGGCCAGACCGCGAACCGCGGGTTCATCGGCCTCGCCGCTCTGATCTTCGGCAACTGGATGCCCGCGGGCATCGCGATGGGCGCGGGCCTGTTCGGGTTCGCGGACGCGTTGCAGCTGCGCAACTCCGACAATGTGCGGGCGCTCCTCTTGTTCGTGGCGATCGTGCTCGGGTTCCTCGCGCTCCGCGCGATCTACGTCGGGCAGCCCCTCACCGGTGCAGGGATGATCGTCGCCGCGGCCGTCTTCGGGGTCTACTTCGCGATCACCGCGACGGTGCCCAACCAGTTCGTCTCCATGACCCCCTACGTCACGACGCTGCTCGTGCTCGCGTTCGCGGCGCAGCGACTGAGACCTCCGGCTGCGGACGGGCAGCCGTGGCGCAAGGGCCAGCAGAT
>DATKAS010000197.1:0-4493 GCA_035497855.1 Acidimicrobiales bacterium | reverse complement strand
CCACACCGGCGGGGACAGACTCGCGTCGGGAGTGGGAGAGAGACGGAGGGAAGCGCGATGCCGAAGCTCGATCTGAGCCTGCAGCACCACCCGGCAGTCGTCGAGCAGTTCGAGAAGCGTGCTGCGGACACACAGCTGCGGATCGCCGACAAGATCACGGCGTTCGCCGGGTCGATGAAATTCGTGTACCTGCACGCGGTGATCTTCGCGACATGGATGGTGGCGTTCGAGAAGAGCCCGTGGCCGACGCTCACCCTGATCGTGTCCCTCGAGGCGATCTTCCTGTCGACGTTCGTGATGATCGGCCAGAACCGGCAGGCGGCGTTCCAGCAGGCCAAGGCGGACCACGACTACGGCGACCTCGATCGGCTGATGATCGAGAACACCGAGCTGACGCGCACGATCCACCAGCTCACCGAAGAGCTGCACCGTCACGTCCTCGGGGGATCGCAAACAGTTTGACATCGAATGATTAGATACCTAACCTTCTTCCCGTGGCAGGACCCCCCGACCTCGAGCCCATCGGGCTCTTCGTCACCCGCCGAGCACGTGCGCTCAGCCGCGCCTTCGACGACGCGCTGGCCGACGCCGGAGGCACGCTCCCGACCTGGCTGGTCCTCGCCTCGCTGAAGGGAGCGCGCCACGGCACGCAGCGCCACGTCGCGGCGGACGTCGGCATCGAAGGGGCGACGCTCACGCATCACCTCACACGCATGGAGGCCGCCGGCCTCGTGACCCGTGCGCGCGACGCGCGGGACCGTCGGGCGCAGGTGGTCGAGCTCACCGACGCGGGGGAGACGGAGTTCCGCACGTTGCTGTCGCAGGTGCTCGCGTTCGACAACGCCCTGCGCGCCGGGTTCACAGACGAAGAGCTGGCGACGCTGCGCACCCTGGTCGATCGTCTCGTCGCGAACGCGACGCGATACATCCCAACGGAAGGAGCGCCGACATGAGCCTGCTGCGAGGTCGTGTCGCCCTCGTCACCGGGAGCTCGCGCGGCATCGGAGCCGCGATCGCGACGCGCTTCGCCGAGGAGGGCGCACGCGTCGCCGTCAACGGACGCGACGAAGCGGCGATCCGTGCGGTCTGCGGTGAGATCCGCGCCGCCGGAGGCGATGCCATCGCCGTGCCGGCCGACGTCACTCGGTTCGACGACATCGAGCGCATGCGACGTGCGGTCGAAGAGCACTCGGGTCCGGTCGACATCGTCGTCGCGAACGCAGGCGGCAGCCCCGTGCGTCCCGGCCCCATCGAGGACCTGTCGGAGGACGAATGGCGTGCGTCGATCGACGCGAACCTCACCGCCACCTTCCTCACGATCAAGAGCTTCCTTCCGGGGATGAAGGAGCGCGGGCGAGGCAACATCATCACGGTCTCGTCCGCTGCGGCCCGACGCCCGAACCCTCGGAGCCCGATTGCGTACGCGTCGGCGAAGGCCGGCATCGAGCTGCTCACACAGGACGTCGCTGCGCAGGCAGGGCCCTCGGGCGTGCGCGTGAACTGCATCGCGCCCGAGACGATCCTCACCGAGAGGAACGAGGCGATGATCCCCACCGGGATGCGGGACTCGCTCATCGAGAGCCATCCGATCCGCCGGCTCGGCACGCCCGATGACGTCGCTCAGGCCGCGCTGTTCCTCGCCTCGGACAACGCAAGCTGGATCAGCGGCGTCATCCTCGATGTCGCGGGCGGTGCGGTGCTGGTGTGAACGCGCTCAGACCTGCGCGCCGGAGTCGCGCTGGTTGCGGTACCGAGGGATCGGCGGGGTGTAGGCGATCGTGTTCGGGTCGACGACGAAGCTCATGCCCTCGTCGAGGTCCTCGGGCTCGCTCGACGCCTCGATGATCACCGCTTCGTCGTCTTTCGGAGTCTCGAGGATGTCGCGGACCGCGAGCATCGCCCCGGCGAGCATCGCGCCTGCCACACCCTGTCGTTTGCGGTAGCTCGGTTCGTCGCTACGCACGCAACGAGTATGCCCGGTCGGGCGGGCATGCTGGCGTCCGTGGTCGGCGTGCGCACCCCCGTGTTGCAAGCGACCCTGGAGCGACGCCTCCTGCTCACCTACCGGCTCGACCCCGATGCCGTCGCCGATCTCGTACCTGGCCCGTTCTGGCTGCACATGGTCGGAGGCTTCGCGGTGGGCTCGATCACGCTCGACCACGTGACCGCGCTGCGCCCCCGCGGGCTGCCTGCAGCGGCCGGGTTCACGAGCCAGAACGCGGCGCACCGCATTGCGGTCGAGTGGGACCAGCACGGCCGCAAGGCGGCGGGCACCTTCGTGCTCTCCCGTCACACCAGCGCCCGTCGCATCGCCGTCGCCGGCGACCGGCTCTTCCCCGGACTGCGCATGAGAGCCGACTTCGACGTCGACGACCGGGGACCGAACGTGAGCGTCGGGTTCCGCGGCAGCGACGGATCGGCTGTCGACGCGGAGGTGGTGGTCGACGATGACGTCGGTCGCAGCGAGCTCTTCTCGGCGCCGCAAGAGGGATGGCGGCTCGCGGTCCGCGGAGCGATGACTGCCTCGCTGCGTCGGAAGGCAGGTGAGCTCGACTGGATCGACGAGCACGCACGCGGCGGTCGGGTGCGTGCCGCGTCGATCGAGCGAGTCACGTCGTCGCTGTTCTCCGCTGCGCTGGGAACGCCCGACTCGGCAATCGTTGCGCGAGACGTGATGATCGAGTGGCAGGCGGCGCTGCCGCCCCGCTGAGAAGCGTCACGCAGCCACGGCCACCTCACTCGGCGCTGGCGGCGGTGGCGCGGTCCTCGGCAGCTGCTTCTCGATGCCGAGGAACCCCAAGCCCACGAGGATGAACAGGACGCCCAACCCCATGACGAGCGCAGCGACCCCGAACGCCACGACCGATGTGAACAGCGACGCCTGCAAGAACGACGCGGTGAGCACGGTCTGGCGGTTCGGGTCGTCCTGCGGCAGCTCCGCGTACGTCTTGCCCCCGCCGATCTCCTCGGCGTGGCCCTTGATCGCCATGGCCTGCGCATACGCCGTGAACGGACCGGCGACGTCCTTGCCGGCGAAGTTCCTCGCGTCGTCCGACACGGTGATCTTCTGGTCGGCGAGCTCGCGGTGGACGACGTAGTAGGTGATCCCCCCGAGGACGATGAGGATCGCACCTGCGACGATCGAGATGATCCCGACGATGCGCGGCATCTTGGTCATGGGTTCCTCCCACTCGTGAGCGGTCGACTGGTTCGACCGTACCCAGCGGCTGCACTGCGAGCCCCGGCTACGGTCGCCCCATGGTCGAGATGCTCGCTTGGGGGTTCGGTCTCATCGAGGGACCGCGGCCGGATGCCGAAGGCAACCTGTTCTTCAGCGACGTGACGCGGGGTGGCGTGCATCGCCTGTCGCCCGATGGCACGGTCACGGTCGCGGTGCCGAAGCGTCGGGGCGTCGGCGGCATCGCGTTGCACGCGGACGGCGGCTTGGTGATGTCCGGGCGCAACATCTGCCACACACGCGACGGCGAGACCCGCATCGTCTTCGAGCTTCCGGACGTCGGTGGCTTCAACGACCTGTTCACCGATGCGGTGGGTCGTGTGTACGTCGGCTCGTTGCGCGACGACCCGTTCAGCGTGGGCGCCGATCGCAAGGCTGGTGAGGCCTATCGCATCGACACCGACGGCACCGCGATCCAGATCTACGGCGACGTCGGCCTCGCGAACGGCATCGGGTTCTCGCCGGACGGTCGGCGGATGTACCACTCCGACTCGGCGATCCAGTCGATCCTGGTGCATGACATCGACGACCTCGGTGATGTCGACGCAGGCAGCCGCGAGGTGTTCGCGCGCGTCAAGGGCGGCGTGCCGGACGGGCTCGCAGTCGACACCGAGGGAGGTGTCTGGGTCGCGGTGTTCGGGGGCAGCCGCGTCGACCGCTACGCCCCCGACGGCACGCTCGATCGCTCCATCACCGTGCCGGCCGAGTCGGTGACGAGCCTGGTGTTCTTCGGCCCCCAGCTCTCCGACCTGATCGTCGTCACGGCTGACAACTCGGAGCACCCCGAGCGAGAAGGCACCGTGCTGCTCGTGCCGGCCCACGAGGTGGGGGCACGCGGCCTGCCGGCGCCGCTCGCTCGCGTCTGACGCCGGAGCACGAGCACGCGGCCGCTCCGAGGCGCAGCCGGTCGAAACGCCTGCCGCGGGATCGCGCGTCCTGCGAACGCGAGGTACTCGCGCTGCCACCGTCCGGCGCCGGGTGCGGCGGGGCTCTGCCATCGCCGCACTGCCCAGTCCTGGAGGACGAGGTGCGCTGACTCGAGCTGGCTTCCCCGGTGCACGAGGCGGCCGATCAGCGCGTTCGTGATGCCGAAGGGGGGGTTGGCGACGACGTGGAACGCGCGACGAGGAAGGCGGAGGTCGGATGCGTCGGCTTCGACGACGACGATGTCGTCTCCGAAGTGTCTGCGCAGGTGCGCGGCGCGACCGGGATGGAGCTCGACGGCGATCACGCGGGCGCCGGTCTCGATCAGAGG
>DATKAS010000196.1:0-5284 GCA_035497855.1 Acidimicrobiales bacterium | reverse complement strand
ACTTCGATTCCGAGATCGACATCGCATCGCTGCGCCAGTACCGCTGGGAGGACATCAAGCCGCAGGTCGACCATGTGATCTTCCCTGACGGCAAACGGCTCATCGTGCTGGCCGAGGGGCGGCTCGTGAACCTCGGCTGCGCGACCGGCCACCCCAGCTTCGTCATGTCATGCTCGTTCTCGAACCAGGTGCTCGCGCAGATCGAGCTGTTCAACCACCGCGACCGGTATCCGGTCGGCGTCTACGTGCTGCCGAAGCACCTCGACGAGAACGTTGCTCGCCTGCACCTCGACGCGCTCGGCGTGAAGCTCACCAAGCTCGACGACGAGCAGGCCGAGTACCTGGGTGTGCCCCCGGGCGGACCCTACAAGGCAGTGCAGTACCGCTACTGAGTCACGACGCGGCGACGACCTCGTCGTTGTTCGCGGTGCCCAGTCCGTTGAAGTCGTTCACAGGGCGGCCGCGACCGTGAAGACAACGCCGGCCACCATCAAAGCGACGGTGCCCACCCCGAGCCCCCGGTACCGCCGGGGGACCGCACCCACCCCCACGAGCAGGGAAAAGTACTCTCCGCGACATGCGCGTGCTCGAAGGCAAGGTTGCGGTCGTCACAGGAGGTGCGAGCGGCATCGGCCGGGCGATGGCGGCGCGGTTCAAGGACGCCGGGATGCGCGTCGTCATCGCCGACGTGGAGGCGGGCGCGCTCGAGACCACGGCCGCCGAGCTCGGTGTCGAAGGTGTGCTCACGGACGTGAGCGACGCTGACTCGGTGCAAGCGCTCGCGGACTCCGTGCGAGCCGAGCACGGCACCGCGCACGTCGTGTGCAACAACGCCGGTGTCGGCGGCGGCGGGTTCATCGCCGACCAGACGCTCGCCGATTGGCAGTGGGTGCTCGGCGTGAACCTCTGGGGCGTGATCCACGGCATCCGCTCGTTCTTGCCGATGCTGCTCGCCAACTCCGACGGCGGCCACATCGTCAACACAGCCTCCGTCGCGGGTCTCGTCGCGGGAGCCGGCATCGGGCCGTACAACGCGAGCAAGTTCGCGGTCGTCGCGATCAGCGAGACGTTGCACAAGGAGCTCACGATGAGCGGCGCGAACGTCGGGGTCTCTGTGCTCTGTCCCGGCTACGTGCGCACGAACATCTTCCAGAGCCAGCGCAACCGACCGGAGTCGTTGCGCAACCCTGATCGTGCCGCGGGTGGCGCGCGAGCTCGCAATCGAGAGCTCGAGGAGATCTCGCGCACCGCGATGGATCCCGCTGACGTCGCCGCACGGGTGCACGCCGCGATCATCGAGGATCGGTTCTGGATCACCCCGAGCCCCGAGTTCCTCGAGGCCGTCGTCGCGCGTGCACAGGACATCGCAGCGGGCCGCAACCCGACTCCCGGGTTCTTCGGCGCGCCCGACAGTTGACACCGGTTCGACATCTCGGGCCAGTAGCGTCTCCCCATGCTCCGCAAGCCGATCGCCCTCTTGTTCGTTGGTGCCCTCACCCTCACCCTCACGCTCGCAGCGTGCGGAGGTGACGACAGCAGCAGCTCGTCTGGCTCGCAGGCGCCCGCGGCGTCCTCCGGTGCCGGCGACACCTCCGCCTCGGGCGGCGGCTCGTCCGCCGGCACCACGGCAGTCCCGAACTTCTCGGGCTCCGGCAGCTCGGCCTTCTGCAGCCAGGCCAACGAGCTGCAGGGCGTCTTCGGTGGCCAGTCCTTCACGAACACCGACCCGTCCTCCCTGAAGCAGGACTACGAGAACGCCCAGAAGGCGCTGAAAGATCTCGAGAGCAAGGCCCCCGACGAGATCAAGGCGGACGTGAAGACCCTGAACGACGCGCTCGGCACGCTCATGGATGTCTTCGCCTCTGTTGACTACGACGTCACCAAGCTCGCGTCTGACCCCGAGGCCGCCGCGAAGCTGCAGAGCTTCGACAGCCAGGAGCTCCAAGATGCGAGCGCACGTGTCGAGGCCTACCTCACGCAGGTGTGCGGCATCGACACGACCGCGACCACCGGCGGCTGAGCGTCACGGCGGCCCCCTAAGGGCCGCGCGTGCTCTTCGTCGCTCGATGTCCTGTGTGCAGACGCCCCGATCGGGGCGTCTGCTCGCGTTGCAGGGCCGAGATGCGGTCGCCTGCGCTGCCGCTGCGCGTGCCCGCTGAGCTCGACACGATCGTGGCCGTGCTCTCCTACGAGGGGGCGGCCCGTCAGGTGGTCGCCGGCCTGAAGTACCGCAACGCTCGTGGCAGCGTCGCGCAGCTGGCCTCCGCGATGGCCTCGGTCGCGCCGGCGGTCGACGTCGTCACGTGGGTTCCCACCACCCCTGGTCGAGCGCGCGGGCGGGGATTCGACCAGGCCGCGCTCCTCGCCGAGGCGCTCGCGGCGCGGTCGGGCCTGCCGTGCCGGCGCTTGCTCCGGCGGGCGCCCGGAGCGCCACAGACCGGCCGGGGTCGAGCTGATCGCCTCGACGGGCCCACCTTGCTCGCCGTCGGCGCCGTCGAGGGGGCCTCGGTCCTCCTCGTCGACGACGTCGTCACCTCCGGGGCGACGATGACTGCGGGTGCCCGAGCGCTGCGCCGGGCCGGTGCGCGCGAGGTCCACGGGGTCGCCGCCGCGGCGACGCCGCGTACACTCGGCCTTTCCCCCGCCACGAGGAGCCGCCCGTGGACATCACCGTGAGCAGCCGTCACGCCGATGTGTCGCCCGCCCTGCGACTCGCGGTCACTGAGAAGATCGGGAGGCTCGATCGGTTCCTCGACGGCATGGACCACGCGGATGTCCACTTCAGCGAGGAGCGCAACCCCCGCATCGCCGCACGCGACGTGTGCGAGGTCACGCTGGAAGGGCACGGTCATCATGTGCGAGCCAAGGTCGCGGCACCCGACCAGTTCGCCGCGGTCGACCTCGCCGTCGCGAAGCTCGAGCATCAGCTCTCGCGGCTGAAGACCAAGCTCGTTCGCCGCAGCCACGGCAGCCGTGTCGTCAACGGCAAGAGCGCCGCGGCGATCGACGATGTCGATGCCGGCGATTCGCGCATCGTCAAGGTGAAGCGGTTCGCGATGAAGCCGATGCCTCCTGACGAGGCGGCGCTGCAGATGGAGCTGCTCGGTCACTCGTTCTTCTTCTTCTCGAACGCCGACACGGGCAAGGCGGCCGTCGTGTACCAGCGCGCCGACGGCGACGTCGGGTTGATCGAGCAGGCCTAGGGGAGCCGCGCGACCGCGAGCGGAGCCAGCGCCCGCACGATTGCAGCATCGGCGTCGGTGGTGCCGAACGGGACCGTGACGGAGAAGTACACGTCGCCCTTCACGACGGTCACCTGCATGCCGGCGACCGCGCCGAAGAACGCGTCGTCGCCGAGCCCGGGGATCGGTTCGACGCCCTCCGCGAGCGGCTTCGTGTCTTCGAACAGCTGGTGTGCCGTGTAGGTGCCTCCGGCGGCTCCGCCCAGCTGCGCGCTCTGGGTCGTGACGACCGAGACGGCGACCGACCGCGGCGGCGACTCGGTCGTGGTCCAGGTGCACGTGCGCTGGCCGAGCGGGTTCGGGAGGTTGCTCTGTGGTCCCGGCGTCGGCGCGCTCACCGGGACCTGGAGCGCGGACCCGATCTCGTCGACCGTGAGGAGCGAGCAGGGGTCGATGGGGTTGCCCTTGACCGGATCGACCACCGGTGCGGCCGAGGTGTCGGGCACGACGGCAGTCGTCGCGCTGCTCGCCGCAGCCGTCGTGGGGGGAGCGGCCGTCGTGTTCGGGCTCGTTGCGACTGTCACGGATGCGTCGTCGCTGCAGGCAGCAGCGAGCGAAGGCAGGACCAGGATGGCGCCGAGCGCCAACCACCGCCGGGTCATGGGAGCGACGTTATTGGCACGTAACCTGCGAGCGATGTCACCCATGCCAGCGACGTCGACGATGGCAGCGCTCGGCAACCGGGCCAAGGCTGCGGCACGCGTGCTCGCGGGCACGTCCACGGCCGCCAAAGACGCCGGGCTGCTCGCCGCGGCCGAGCTCTTGGTCGAGCGCACCGACGAGGTGCTCGCCGCGAACCAGCTCGACGTCGAGCGGGCCGAGGCCGCGAACGCGTCGCCGACGGTCGTCGATCGGCTCCGCCTGAGCGCTTCGCGCGTCGAGTCGATGGCGAACGGCCTGCGGAAGGTCGCGGCTCTCGCTGACCCGGTGGGTGAGGTCGCGGACGGCTGGGTTCGCCCGAACGGCCTCCGGGTGCGGCGCGTCCGGGTGCCGCTCGGCGTCGTGGCGATCGTCTACGAGAACCGACCCAACGTCACGAGCGACGCCGCGGGGCTGTGCGTGAAGGCGGGCAACGCGGCCTTCCTCCGCGGCTCGTCCGGTGCGATCTCCTCGAACATCGCGGTGGCTGCGGCGCTACGGGAAGGCTTCGTCAAGGCCGGCCTTCCGGCCGACAGCATCGTGCTCGTCGAGGACACGAGCCACGAGGCCGCGGTCGAGTTCATGCGTCTGCGCGGTGTCATCGACTGCTTGATCCCGCGTGGTGGACCGTCACTGATCGCGAGCGTGCTCGAGAACGCGACGGTGCCCTACGTGATCGACGGGGACGGCAACTGCCACGTCTACGTCGACGCCACAGCGAGCTTGCCGAAGGCAGCCGAGATCGTCGTCAACGCGAAGGTGCAGCGGCCATCGGTGTGCAACGCGGCGGAGTCACTGCTCGTGCACCGATCGATCGCGGCGCCCTTCTTGAAGCGAGTCGAGCGCGGCCTCGAGGGCGTCGAGCTCGTGGGCGACGAGGAGACGCGGGCGATCCTCGGCTCCGATCGCGTCGGGATCGCGACCGATGAGGACTACGCGACCGAGTTCTTGGCGCTGAAGCTGGCGGTGAAGGTCGTCGGCGACGTCGACGAGGCGATCGATCACATCGCCCGCTTCGGGTCGGGTCACTCGGAGGCGATCCTCACCGGGTCGATCGACGCCGCGACGCGTTTCACCCGTGAGGTCGATGCCGCCGCGGTGCTCGTCAACGCGTCGACGCGGTTCGTCGACGGAGAAGAGCTCGGGTTCGGTGCCGAGATCGGCATCTCGACCCAGAAGCTCCACGCACGCGGCCCGATGGGACTCCGCGAGCTCACCACTCTGAAGTGGGTCATCGAGGGCGACGGCCACATCCGCACCTAGCCCGCGATCAGCGGCTGGGAGCAGCGGCGTCGGCGGTCGCCGACGCGGGGTTGTGGTCGAGGAGGACTCGCCCGAACCACAACACCAGCGTGCCGGCGAGCACGACGCCGAGCAGGCCGACGCGCAGGCTGATCGCGTCG
>DATKAS010000195.1:0-2818 GCA_035497855.1 Acidimicrobiales bacterium | reverse complement strand
GGCTCGTCGTCATCTCCGGCGAGGCTGGTGTCGGCAAGACGTCACTCGTGCGGGAGCTGAACCTGCGCCGCTTTCCGGCACGAGTGCTCTGGGGGCAGTGCGACCCGGTGCAGACTCCGCGCGCGCTCGGCCCGGTCCTCGACGTGGCTCGCGCAGCGGGGGGTGACCTCGCGAAGCTCGCGGACAGCGACGATCGGTACCAGCTGTTCGCTGAGTTCCTCGCGGTGTGCTCGCTCGACGGCCCACCGACTGTCGTCGTGCTCGAAGACTTGCACTGGGCGGACGCCGCGACGCTCGACTTCCTCGCCTTCGCTGGTCGAAGAATGGAGCACACGCGCGGTGTGCTGGTCGTGACGTACCGAGAGGACCTAGGGCGTGACCATCCGCTGCGCTCGGTGCTCGGCGATCTCGGGACGGTGCGCGCAGTGCGACGGCTGAGGCTCGAACCGTTGAGTGCCAGTGCGGTGGCGACCCTTGCTGCGCCGACGGCCTGGGACCCGAACGAGGTGCTTCGGCTCAGCGGTGGAGTGCCGTTCGTGGTGACCGAGCTGATCGCGTCGGCGCCAGGCGACCTCACGTCTGTGCACGACACGGTCCTCGCGCGTGCGGACCGCGTCGGCAGTGCTGCGCGCGAACTCCTCGACGTCGTCGCGCTGCTGCCGGAAGGGGCGGACGCTGTCGTGCTCGCTATGGCCGTCGATGACCCGGAGCCAGGGGTCGACGAGTGCATCGAGTCGGGGCTCCTCGTGCACGACGGGCGGACCTTGGCGTTCCGCCACGAGCTGGCCCGTCAGGTCATCGACGCGTCGATCACGCCGGCGCGCCGCTCGAGGCTTCATCGCCGCATCCTCGCTGGGTTGATCGAGGCCGGCGACGCAGACGCGGCGATCTGCGCGCATCACGCCGAGCAGGCGGGCGATGCCGGAGCGGTGTTGCGGTTCGCACCTCTCGCGGCGAGGCGCGCCGCGATGTTGGGTGCTCACCAGGAGGCGGTCGCGCAGTACGAGCGAGCGCTTCGATTCGCCGGCGGCCTGCCGCCTGCCGAGCGTGCCGCGCTGCTCGACGGATTCGCCGCCGAGCTCGTCGTGGTGGATCGATCGCTCGACGCACTCGAGGTGAGCGCCGATGCGCTCGCGTGTTGGCGCGAGTCGGGTGACCAGATCGGCTTCGGTAGCTCGCTTTGCGCTCGCGTCGAGGTGCTGAGCCACGCGGTGGACGGCGACGCAGCGCTCACAGCTGCACTTGCAGCGATCTCGGTGCTCGAGCCGTTGGGCGATCGTCCTGAGCTCGCTCGTGCCTATCGGGCCGCGGCCGGCATGCACTTGGTCCTGGGTCATTGGGAGGAGTGCCTCGACTTGGCGCGCCGGGGCACAGACGTCGCCGAGCAGGCCGGTGACGAGGAGACGTGTGTTCGGCTGCTCATCTGCACTGGTGCGGCGCGCGTGAGCAGCGGCGACGAGTTCGGCGCTTCGGATCTTCAAGACGCACGGCGTCGAGCGGAGGCGGCGGGTCTCGACAGGGCGGTCGCGTCAGCGTGGCACAACCTCGTCGACCACTACGCGGCCGATCGAGATCCGGTGCAAGCGCTGACATACGCCGAGCCCGCGTTGCGCTTCATGGAGGGTCGAGGCCTCACGGCGGCCGCTTTCTGCTTCCGGGGAACGTTGGGCACCGGCCTTGTGGAAGCGGGCCGTTTCGACGATGCGGTCGAGATCGCCACCTCGGTCTTGACGAGCGGTGAGAGTACGGCTTGGCAACGCATCGAGCCGCTGATCGTCGCGGGGCGAGTGGAGGCACGGCGCGGCGCCCGGAATGCGCTCGTGAGGCTCGACGAGGCGCTTCCCTTGGCTCGCGAGTACGGCGATCCGGTGCTTCTCGCGTATGTCCACGCCGCGCGCGCCGAGGCCGGGTGGCTTTCCGGCGATGCCACGTCCGCAGCGCGGGAGGCCACCATCGGTCTCGACCTCCTCCCGAGGCCGGGCAGTCCGTGGCTCCGCGGTGAGCTCGCCCTCACGTTGTGGAGGTCGGCGAACGAGCGGGTGCCCGGTCACGATCTCGCGCTCCCATATCGCCTGGTGATGGACGGTGAGCCCCTGCTCGCCGCCGACCTTTGGGCCGAGCGGCAGTGCCCGTACGACGAGGCCGACGCGCTCACCGAGACCGACGACGAGGAGGCGCTGCGGCGGGCGTTCGCCCTGTTCGACGAGCTCGGTGCCCGTCCGCGCCTCGCGCTCACGAGCGAGAAGCTCAAGGCGCTCGGGGTGCGCAACCTGCCGAAGCCCGCGCGCGCGGCGACGAAGGCGAACCCGATGGGCCTGACGCAGCGCGAGATGGAGGTCGCAGCGTGCCTCCCTGAGCACCTGACGAACGACGAGATCGCTGCTCGCCTCTTCATCTCGCCGAAGACCGTCGATCATCACGTCTCGTCCGTGCTCTCGAAGCTCGGCGTGAGCACCCGACGCGAGGCGGCGCGCAGGGTCGACGAGCTCGGGCTCTTGGAGGCAGCGCGATGACGACGCAGATCGCGAAGCTGCTCGAGCGAGACCATGAGCTCGGAGCGCTGCAGACGTGCCTGGCGTCGGCGGCCGCGGGTGAAGGTCGTCTCGTCGTGATCTCGGGCGAGGCCGGCGTCGGGAAGACGGCACTGGCCCGAGAGATCTGCAGGAGCCCCGGAGTCGCGAGGGCGGTTTGGGGGCAGTGCGACCCCCTCGAGACGCCCCGGGCCCTCGGTCCGGTGCTCGACATCGCGCGAGCATCGGGCGGCGACCTCGCGCGGCTCGCGGAGACCGAAGACCGTCACCGGCTGTTCGCGCAGCTC
>DATKAS010000194.1:0-2280 GCA_035497855.1 Acidimicrobiales bacterium | reverse complement strand
ACGTGCGCGTAACCGCCGGGCACGTATCCGAAGAGCTCCTTCTTCATACCCGTGCGTCGCGCCGCGTAGAGGCGTTGGATCGTCGCCCAGATGAATGCCGCGGACGCGTCGTGGTAGCTGTCGCCGAGCTTCGCTCGGAGCAGCGGGATCCAGAGGCGGTCCACGACGCCGCGTCCCGACCAGCGGGTGAGCCACTCCGTGACGGGTTGGCGCTCCAGCACCTCCCATTCCTTGATGCGCGAGCCCGCGACGATCGTGCCGCCGAGCCGTGCCTTGTCGATCATCGAAAGGGCTGGCAGCCGCAGGTACTCCACGGCGTTCGACATCGGGTAGAGGCGGCCGCCGGCATAGAACCCGGTCTTCGTCTCGACCCACCGCATCTGGTCGGAGAGACCGAGCTCGGCGAGCACCCCCCGCGTGGCCGTGTCGGAGAGCAGGGTCACGTGGTAATGCCGATCCCATGTCACGTCACCGACCGTCCAGGCCGCCGCAAGACCGCCCAGCTCTGGTGCGCTCTCGTACACGGTGACGTCACCACCTGCTCGGGACAAGCGGTGGGCGAGCGTGAGCCCGAGCATCCCGCCTCCCACGACAGCCCACCGCCGTCGTCGGGCGTCGGTCATCGCTCGCTCAACCTGGCGGCGTCAGCTCGGTGACCGATCCGGCGACGACGCGGTAGCGAAGCCCGCACGCCCCGCACGCGACGTCATCCGCGTCTGCCACCTTCCCGCTCACCTCAACTCGCTGGAATGGTTCCCCACACCGGCACACGAGGGCCAGCGTGCGTGCCGGCTGGCCGGCCACGAGGGTGAAGTCTGGCACCGACGACGTGATGACCGAGCCCATCCCCACCATCGCAAAGCGACCGATCTCGAGACCGGGACCGATCACCGCTCGCGCGCCGATCGTCGCGCCCTCGCGCACCACGGTCGCCAGTGTGTGATCGTCGGGCTCGGACGGACGGAGCCCGCGAAGGTCGCTCGTCGTCGCACGCGGGTACTTGTCGTTCGTGAACACGACTCCTGCGGCGATCATCACGCCCCGCTCGATCGTGACGCCGGTGCACACGTAGACGAAGGCGTTGATCTTGACCAGGTCGCCGATCAGCACGCCGTAGGCGACGTACGTCTTCTCCCCGATGATGCAGGTCGATCCGATCGTGGACGGCCCGCGGAGGTGGACGTTGTCCCAGACCGATGTCCCCTCGCCGATCTCGACACCCGGTTCGACGATCGCGGTCGGGTGGATGCGCGTGCTCACGCGGCAGGAAGGACGCGCTCCGGCGGAGCCGAGACCCAGCCGTTCCCCTCGAGCGATCGGTATGCGGCGTCGACGACACCGACCGAAGCGAGGGCGTCGGTGGCGGTGATCAGCAAGGGCTCGCGCCCGCGCACCGCACGGCAGAAGTTGTCGAGCGCGCCGCGCATCGCGTCGACCTTGCGGTACCCGGAACCGAACTCGACCCACTCCCCGCTCGAGACCTGGCGGAACGAGGAGCGCCGCCACCCCACCCTGATCTCGCCCTTCGAGCCGTAGATCTGGATGAAGTGCTCGAGGCTCTTGTCGATGCTCCACGACAGGTCCACGGAACCCATCACGCCCTCGGCGCTGTGGAGGAAGACCCGGACGGTGTCTTCCACCTCGAGGTTCTGGATTCGCTTTCCCTCGACCGTCAGCACCTCTGCGATCGGTCCGAGGAAGTACCGGACGATGTCGACGGAATGCGTGCCGTTGTCGATGAGGACCCCGCCGCCAGCGATGTCCGGCTTGGCGTTCCAGCGGCCCGACATGTCGACCCGTGAGGTGAACGCGTTCTCGAAGAGGATCACCTCGCCGAGGATGCCCGAGCGCAGGATGTTCCGAGCGGCGATGACGTCGTCGACGAAGCGAAACTTGGCGGCCATGGTCAGCAGCACGCCGTGCTGCTCGGCGGCCGCGAGCAGCTGCGTCGCCGACGTGATGTCTGGAGTCAACGGCTTCTCGCACAGCACAGGGATTCCCTGACCGAGCAGATGGAGCGCGATCTCGCAGTGTGACGACGGGGGCGTGCAGATCACCGCGGCGTCGAGGCGGATGCCGCTCACCATCGCTTCGTGCGAGTCGTAGGCCTGGCAGTCGAATCGTCCCGCGAGCGCCGCAGCTGCGTGCACATCCGTGTCCGCGACGGCGACAACCGTCGCCTCGCTCGACGCGGCGACGGCCTCGACGTACGAGCTCGCGATCGCACCAGCTCCGACGATGCCGATCTCGAGGGGTTCGCCGCTCATGCCTTCAATCGCT
>DATKAS010000193.1:0-8628 GCA_035497855.1 Acidimicrobiales bacterium | reverse complement strand
GTCCTCGACCTCGCCGACCGCGGCGCGCACGACGTCGCCGAGGGCGACCGGCTTGCCCCAGCGGCGAGGCGCCTCGATGCCGGCGAGCACGAGCAGCGACTCTGCGTTGCGGCGCATGCGGGTCGCGAGGTGGTCGAGCTTGAAGAGGTTCTCGAGGGCGTCGGGATCGGTCTCGGCCGCTTCGAGCTGGTCGAGGAAGCCGATCTGGCGGTCGAGGAGGCTCTGGTTGCGGCGAGCGAGGTTCACGAAGAGCTCACCGATGCCCTTGCGCAGCAGGTTCGACTGCTCGATCGCGACCGACACGGCGGTCTCCTGAATCGAAGCGAACGCCTCTGCGAGATCGCCGACTTCGTCTCGCGACGTTCGCTCGACGGGAGTCATCGATGGGATGTTCACCGAGCCGTCCTCGCTCGGGTTGCGCAGCGCCTCGACCAAGCTGGGCAGCTGTTCGTCGGCGACCTCGTGGGCAGCGACGGCGAGGCGGCGCAGCGGTCGGGTGATGGCCCGGCCGAGCAGTGCGGCGGATGCGATCGCGAACGCCGCGGCAGACAACGCGAGGAGGCCGTATGCGATCACGTCACGCTTCGCGTCGGTTTGTTGCTGGCTCGCACGCGCGAGGAGGTCGTTCTCGACCGAGGTCTCGACCTGGCGGGCGAGGCCGAGCGTCGTGATGGTGTCGGCCTGCCAGCTCGTCGGGTCGAGCGTGATCGGCGCGCCGACGCCGGCGGTGATGACCTCGTTCACGCCGTCGGTCGTTGCGGCAACCGCGGGACCGGAGGCAGTGCGCCGGTACATCTCCTTCTGATCGGGAGTCGCGAGCGAGAGGAACACACCGAGCTGTGTCTGGTGGTCGAGCTGCGCCCGCACGAGCGAGCTGTAGTGCTGGTCGCTCAGCACGGAGCCACCGAGGCTCTCGGTGATGAGCGAGAACGAGTCGCTGCTGGCCTGCTTCGCCTTCGAACCGGCGACGTACGAGCTGAACGCGCCGGCGAGCGAGTCGTCAGGGCTCTCTTCGGCGATGAGCGTGTTGAGATCGAGGAGCTGGCTCCCCGCGAGCGCGTAGAGAGCCACGGGGTCGGAGCCGTTCTTCGCGAGCCCGTCGACGGATGGCCGGATGAGCTGGTAGCCCATCATGCGATCCGCGGTGAGGGTGAGCTTCGCGCTGAAGTCGTCGCTGTAGCCGCTCGCGTCGAACCCGACGAGCGCATCGTGGAGTGAGGTCATCGAGGCGTCAGTCGTGGCGCGCTGCGCCTTCAGCTGGTCGCCACCTTGCAGACCTCCGGTGGTGATGAACCAGGCCGACCAGTTCGACTCGAGCTGCAAGTCGGTGGTGGCCTCGGTGACCTTCGAAGCGAGCGAGGTGAGCTGGGCAGCCTGCTCGGCATCGTGGGCGTCACCGTTGCGCTGTTGGACGCCGAGCCCCGCCAGGCCCAAGAGGGCGGCGAGGGGCACGGCCAAGATGGCAACGAGCTTCCAGCGAACCTTCATCGACGTGTTCTCACCCCGTGGTGCGGTAGCTGACGGTGACCTATCGACCTGCCACCCAGCACTCTTAAGCCAACCGGCGGAAGACTCATGCTGCGCCATGGTCTGCCGATGTAATGAGGGCATGACCACCGCCACCAGCGCCGCGCTGCGCGGCACGCTCCAGGACTTCGGCGCCGAGGAGATCCTCCAATTCCTCGCCGGCACGAAGAAGACGGGCGCGCTCGTCCTCAGCGGTGACTGCAACGGCACCGTGTGGTTCGCAGACGGAGAGGTCTACGGCGCGGACGCGACGACGAGCATGCCACTACACGACGCGGTGCTCGCGACCGGTCGGGTCACGAGGGAGCAGTGGGATGCCGCGTTGGCCCACGCCGTGAACGACGGTGTGCCGCTCGCCACCGCGCTCGAAACGCACTCGTCGTTCGAGGAGAGCGAGCTCGACCGGCTCATCGAGTCGCGCATCATCGACGCGGTCTTCGAGCTCATGGTCACGAGTGAGGCCGACTTCGAGTTCCTCGGCGGCGAGCGCCATCCCCTCGCCGGAGGGCGCAGCCACGCCGTGCACGATCTCGTCGCGGCCAGCCGCGAGCGGCTCGAGCGCTGGCGCGAGGTGGCGACGGTGCTCCCCTCGATCGCCGCGGTCGTCGTGCTCGCCGACGAGGTGCCGTCGGACGCTCCCGACCTCGTGCTCTCACCGAGCGACTGGCGCGTCGTCGCTCATCTCGACGGGCGCCGATCGATCGCGGACATCACGCGTGTGCTCGGCGCGAGCGCGTTCGACGTCTGCGCGACCTTGCATCGCCTCGTCACAGCCGGCGCCGCGCGCGTCGTCTAGGGAGTCGACGGAGTCAAGATCGTCGTTGGGACCGTCGGCACGGTCTCGAGCGGCGGCGTCGGTGGTGCTGCCGTTGTGGGCACCGTGGTCGTCTCCACCGCAGCAGTCGTCGCCGGAGCAACCGTCGTGGTCGTCGTCGTGGTGGTCGCGCCAGGACCGGTGCCGTCGCAGTTGACACCTTCATTCGGCCGGTAGCGAGCGCGGACGACATCGACCTTCGTCGTGCCGTCGAGGTACACCCGGGTGCGCTGCGTCACGACCGAGGTGCACACGCCGCTCGGTGCGGTCGTCTGGTTCGTTTGGTCGACGCTCTGGAAGTACTTCGTCGAAAACAGCGTGACCGTCAGGCTGGTGTTCGTGTACGACGGCCAGATGAGGATGCCGTACGGCGTGGTGTTGCGGATCTGCAGATCGGGACCCGGCCAGCCGAGCGTGGCCTCTCGACCGTACGGGTACCGCGAGATGTAGAGGCTGTGGCTCTGATACTGCACGAAGTCGAGCCCAGCGAAGAACGACGCGTTGAACAGCGTCGTCGCGAACTGCGACACCCCCCCGCCGACCTCGTCTTCGTGCACGCCCTCCGCGATCGCCGGAGCGAAGACGAATCCCTTCGCCTCGGTGCGCTGACCGATCAGGTCGTTGATCGAAAAGACATCGCCCGGGCGGATGATCGTGCCGCGGACCAGGTCGGCCATGCGGTGGATGTTCGTGACTCGTGCTTCTCCAGCCTTGTGCCGAGTCGTGAACGACGCCACGACCTCTCTGATCCCGAGCGCATCGAGCTGCTCGGTCGACAGGTGCGGCGGAACCTCCTCCATCGGGAGGTCCACCGGCCCGTCCGGACGCGAGTGGAGGGCAGCGAACAGCACGTCGGTCGCGCCTGCCGCGCAGCACTTCGCGCCAGGGTGGCCAGGCGCGGGAGTCGGCACTCCGTTCACGATCGCGATCGACGCATCCTGCGGCGCCGTCGTCGCGGACGCGAGCTCGGTCGAGAGCATCTGCATCGTGCTGCTCGGGTCGAGGCCGACCACCAGGCCATCCGCATCGGCCTTTCCTATGAGCAGCGATCGCAACGTCGGCACGTCGAGCGACTTGGTGACGTCCCCCGCCTTCACGTCGATCGGCTTGGACGTGAGCTCGTTCGCCTCGTCGACGAGGTTCTGGGCGTCCTGCACCGAATACCTCGGCTGGATCGTGTGCGCGGCGACGTCGACCCTCACCGGCTTCTCCGTGAACCGCACGCGGTGGAGGCCGGCCACGACGTCTGCCGTCTCGATGCCGAGCCCCGGATGGCCGGCGACGGCGACGAGCTTGCCCTCTTGCAACGCGAAGGACGGTTCGACCGGCCCCCCCACCTTGCCCGTGAGCAAGCGATCCACCTCGGCGGTCGCGACCGATTCGTCGACGGTGACCGCGGGCTCGACCGAGCCGTCCGACACGTAGGACCACACCCATCGGAAGAAGCGACCGACGGGGAAGCCGTCCTCGTTGTGGTCCATCACCGCAGCGACGGTCGCCGGCTCGTCGATCGACAGACCGAGCGCCCCCGCGGTCGAGGTGATGGTGACGTCACCGGCGACCACCGTGACCGGCACCGCGGCATAGACCGTCGCGAGGCTGCTCAGGGTCTGCTCCACCTCGGCGCGCGTGTCACCGCCGACGGCCTTGCCGCCGACGGTCAGGTTTTCCGGGGCGCGATCCCCACGGGCGCTTGTCGAGGCGATCCAGCCGGCGATTGGAGCCACCAGCACGACGACCGCGCACAGCACCAACGCGGCGCGTCGCGACAGGCGCACCGAAGGCACCCACCGATTCTTCCATGGGGACCCCGCGTTTCTGTAGGCGCGACGGTAACGTCGCCGCCCGTGCTGCATCCCGAGGGCATCGATCACGACCGGGTCAGCGAGTGGCTCACAGCGAACGTGGATGGGCTCGCTCCGCCGTTCGCGTTCACCCTGGTCGCCGGGGGTCGCTCCAACCTGACCTTCAAGGTGGAGGACGCGAACGGCCGGGCGGTCGTGCTGCGCCGCCCACCGCTGAGCTCTGTGCTCGCGACCGCACACGACGTCGGTCGCGAGTTCAAGATCATCAGCGCGCTCGGCCCCACGCCCGTGCCGGTGCCCGACGCGCTCGCGCACTGCACTGATCCCGACGTGAACGACGCGCCGTTCTACGTCATGTCGTTCGTCGACGGCATCATCGTGCGCGACGTCAACGTCGGACGGTCGACCACGACTCCGGAGACTCGCAAGGTGATGGGGAACTCACTCGTCGACGTCCTCGCCGACCTCCACTCGATCGACCCCGACGCAGTCGGCCTCGGTGACCTCGGGCGGAAGGACGGCTACATCGAGCGGCAGCTCAAGCGATGGTCGACGCAGTTCGAGGCGTCGCGCACCCGCGAGGTGCCGCAGGTGATGGAGGTGCACGAGCGACTCGCCCGCGCCGTGCCCGAGCAGGGCCCCGCCGCGATCGCGCACGGGGACTACCGCCTCGACAACTGCGTGTGCCATCGAGATGGTCCGCTCGCCGCGGTGCTCGACTGGGAGCTGTGCACGCTCGGTGACCCGCTCGCCGACCTCGGCATGCTCGTCATCACCTGGGCCCAAGCCGACGACCTCAACGGCGCGCGACCCGACGCGGCGACGCAGCTACCTGGCTTCCCGACGCGAGACGAGGTCGTCGCGCGGTACGCGGACCGCACCGGGCGCGACGTCTCAGCGCTCTCCTACTACTGCGCGTTCCAGTACTGGCGCCTCGCCTGCATCTCCGAAGGCGTGTACGCGCGGTATGCCGCGGGTGCGATGGGCGACCAACGCGACGTCGACGTCGACGTGTTGTCGCAGGGCACACCTCGACTCGCAGCCCTCGCCGCCGCTGAGCTCGAGGGTTAACCGAACGCCCCGCGAGAGGCGCCGAGCGACACCGCTCTGACGACGTCGATCACGATCGGTCCGTCCTGCTCCACGCGCAGCCAGGCCCGCTGGCCGTCGCCGAGCTTGCGATTGCGCTCACCGTCGAACGCGAGCACGCCTGGCCCCGTCCACTCGACGAGCTCGCCGAGGCCCAGCTTCGCCGCTCGCTGCACGCCGACCGTCTCGAACGCACCGGGAGCGACGGGCACAGCGACGGCTCGGCCGGCACCGAACTCGATCGAGGCCGGCGCCGGGTCGTCCGGGTGGAGGACGCCGGCGAGGCCGCACATCCCGAGCGAGCTCGAGCTCGCGCGTGCGACGACCGCGGCGCCGAGGCGTTCGGGCTCGAAGAGCATCATCGACCCGACGAGCCCGCCGCGGAGGAGCACCGCGTCGACGACAGCGAGGTCGGTGCCCTCGTCCTCGATCTCGAGGTGGACGACGCGTGCCGTCCTCCCGACCTCGTCGAGGGTGACGACCCCGGTCGCGAGCATGCCGGCAGCCGCGCCGGCGAGTGTCGGCTCGACGTTGATCGGGAACGCGTTGTTCGTGCCGGTCGAGATCGGGATCACCGGCACCGACGGCCAGCCGAGCGCGACCGCCCGGTTGGTGCCGTCGCCGCCGTGGACGACGACGACCGCGCACCCGACCTCTCCCATCGCTCGGGCAGCCGCGGTCGTGTCCCGCGCGTCGTGGTGGCGCGGCGCGACGAGCTCCTCGACGAGGTGGCCCAGCTCGACGCCCTCCGCGGCGCGGCGGACGATGCGAGGGGCATCGCCGAGCGCGACGACGCGGGCCGCGCCGCACTGCGCCGCGCCGATGAGCACCCGGCGCACCGCGGTGACCTTGTCGTTCAAGGTCGATGTCGACGCGTTCGCGACGAGGCGGCGGATGTCGCGGCCCGAGGCCGGGTTCGCGATGACTCCGATCGGTGCTGGTGTCGATGGTGCCGGCACGGGCGCCGACCCTACCGAAGGTCGCCCTAAGGTCCGGTCGTGCTGTGCGCGGTGGGCGACCTCGTCGAAGACGTCGTCGTCTGGCTCTCCGGTCCCCCTGACGAGGGCACCGACGTAGGCGCCCGTGTGTTCCGGCGACGCGGCGGCAGCGCGGCGAACGTCGCGGCGCTGTGCGCCGCGACAGGCACGCCCTCGCGGTTCGTCGGGCAGGTCGGCGACGACGACCTCGGCGATCGGCTCCTCGGCGCGCTCGCTGCGAACGGCGTCGAGCTCTGCGTGCAGCGAGGCGGCCGCACCGGCACCATCGTCGTGCTCGTCGCTCCCGACGGTGAGCGCACGATGCTCACCGATCGCGGGTCGGCGACCGAGCTCGCCCCCGCAGACGACCGGTGGCTCGACGGCGCCGACGTGCTGCACCTGCCCGCGTACTCCCTCACGGTCGGGCCGCTCGCGGCGACGTCGGCCGCGCTCGCCCGGAGTGCACGCGCGCAGCGCACGTTGGTGAGCATCGACGCCTCGTCGACCGCGCTCCTCTCGGCGTTCGGCCCCGATCGCTTCCTCGACCTTCTCGCCGAGCTCGAGCCCGACGTGCTGTTCGCCAACGAGGCGGAAGCCGTCCTTCTCGAGGTCGGCGATCGCGCGCCGAAGGGCGTCGACCTGCTCGTGGTGCATCGCGGCCGCCAGCCTGCGACGGCAGCGACACACGACGCTGCGGTCGCCGCGATCCCACCTGTTGCTGTCGCGGCGGCGACGGACTCGACCGGGGCGGGCGACGCGTTCGCGGCTGGCTTCCTCCCCGCGTACCGCTCCGGTGCGTCTGTCGCCGCGGCCATCACGGCCGGGCACCGGTGCGCCGCTCGCACACTCGCCTCCCCAGGCGCCGGCACCGAAGGGCTCGGATGAGCACCGGAGCGTTCGCGGTGTCGGCCGAAGTGGCGACGGCGCTCGCCGATCGGCGCGCAGTGGTCGCCCTCGAGTCGACCATCTTCTCGACGTTGGGCCTTCCGAGCCCGGCGAACGCCGAAGCGCTCGATCGCTGCGTCGCCGCCATCCGCGACCGCGACGCAGTGCCGGCGATCACCGCTGTGGTCGACGGCGTCGCCCGCGTCGGCCTCGAGCCGTCGGAGCACGAGCGGGTGCTCGCAGGCACCCAGAAGGTGGCGGTGCGCGACGTGCCGATCGCCGTCGCTCAGGGCTGGGCGTTCGGCGCGACGACGGTCTCTGCAGCGCTCGCCCTCGCGGCGCGAGCCGGTGTCGCCGCGTTCGCGACCGGCGGCATCGGCGGGGTGCACCGGGGCGTCGAGACCTCGGGCGACATCAGCGCGGACCTCGGCGCGCTGGCGGCGTACCCCGTCGTGACCGTCTGTGCCGGCGCGAAGGCGTTCCTCGACCTCCGCCGCACGCTCGAGCACCTCGAGACGATGAGCGTCCCGGTGCTCGGGTACCGGACGAGCGAGCTCCCCGCGTTCTGGATGCGCTCGAGCGGGATCGCGCTCCGTCACCGCATCGAGGACGCGCGAGAAGCCGCCGCGGTCGCGGCCACCGCCTGGGACCTCGGCTACCGCGGCGGTGTGCTCATCGCCGCGCCCATCCCAGAAGCAGACGCGCTCCCACCCGACCTCATCGAGCAAGCAATCGTCGACGCAGAGCGCGACGCCGCACGTGCCGGCATCACCGGGCACGCCGTCACGCCGTACGTGCTCGCTCGCATCGCCGACGCGACCGAGCGCCGCACCCTTCCCGCGAACCTCTCACTCGCGGAGCACAACGCGTGGATCGCTGCAGAGATCGCGGCGGCGCTGTGCGAGCTCGTGTGACGAGCAGGCCCTGTCAGCGGCGGCGGCGGAAGCCCTTCCAGCGGCTGTCTTCGAGCTCGGAGCTGTAGAAGTCGGCCATCGCGTCGTCGGGCTCGAAGTCTTCGCGCGGTCCGAGCGGCGACGGGTCGACGATCGCGCGGCGCAGCTCGGCGATGTACGGATCATCGTCATCGAGCAGCTCGGCTGCGGGCACTTGCATCGTCGGCGGGCCACCGTTGTCGACGACGTCATCGGGCACTTCGAGATCTTCGAGCACGATCGCGGGGAACTCGCCCGTGATCTCGTCTTCGACATCGGCGTCGACGAGCTCGAGCTGTGGCGCATCGACCTCGACGGCCTCGTCGACGTCGTCCGCGTCCGCCTCGACCTCGACAGCCTCGTCGACGTCAGGGTCGGCCTCGGGCTCTTCGGGCTCGGTGGCGACCTCTTCCTCCACGGCATGGACGGGAGGCGGGGGCGCGGGCGGGGCCTGGGGCGTGCCGCCCATCGCCTCGGCGGTGGGCACCGGGTCGACCGTCTTGAACTCGGGGACCGGCGCCTCGCGCAGCGCGTCGGGATCGGTCGTGAGCCGCTGCAGCGCGTCGACGGTGGCGAGCACGCGCTGGCGTTGGATCGCG
>DATKAS010000192.1:0-3527 GCA_035497855.1 Acidimicrobiales bacterium | reverse complement strand
GGCATCGAGAGCGCCCTGACGTTGTTGCAGGGCAAGTAGTTCTGCTCGTGCGCAGGAGTACCAATAAGTGTGTTCTACGATGCGTATACTGCTTCGTATGACGACACCGGTGCCGACACGATTCACCGCCGAAGAGCTCGCCCTCATCGACGAGCTCGTCGACGAGGGCGTCGGCGACAGCCGGTCGGCAGTGATCCGCCAGGGCGTACGCCACCTGGCCGACTCCGTCCACCGTGCCCGCATCGGTGCGGCCATCGCACAGTCGTACCGAGACCAGCCTCAGACCGCCGACGATGACGAACTCGCGCTGGCCAGTGCGGTCGCGCTCACCGAGGCAGAACCGTGGTAGCCCAGGCCGAGCTTTGGCTGATGGAGACGCCCAACCACAAACGACGGCCCGTGCTCGTCGTCACCCGTGACGAGGTGATCCCCGTCCTCAACAACATCGTCGTGGCCCCCATCACCACCACCATCCGCAGCATCCCGACCTGCATCCCCGTCGGAGCCGACGAAGGGATCGACCACGACAGCGTGGCTACCTTCGACAACCTCGCCGCCGTACCCAAGTCCGTGCTCACCACCAGACTCGGCTCGCTCGGGCCCGGCGGCCGACGCCAGATCTGCGACGCGCTCGAAGCAATGGCCAACTGCTGACCGACCGCTCACCGAACCGGCCCAGGGTCGTGGCGTCAGCGGCGCGAGACGTTGACCTCAGTGGGATTCGCCAGCATGTCGAACACCGCGGAGTACTTCGTGGCGGCGGCCATCAGCGCGTCCTTCTGGTCGTCGTCGCAGTCCGCGTCGATTTCGAACTCGACCTCGACGTTGCTGAAGCCCTTGCGAACGTCCGGGTCGATGCCGAGCACTCCGCGCACGTCGATGTCGGCGCTCACTGTCGACGTCACCGAGTTCAGCTTGATGTTGCGCGCGGCGGCGCCGGTCGCCACTCCTGCGGTGATGCATGCTGCCAGCGCGTGGAGCACATACTCCTGCGGCGTCGGACCATGGCCGTGGCCCAAGGTTGGATGATCCGCCTTGAAGGTGAACTCCTGCACGTGCTTCTGCTCGGCGCCGATGCCGTACCACTCGTAGATCGTCGACTGGCTCGCGGTGCCCTCGAGCCAGTCGTTCCGTGCTGAGAAGCGGAACGCGGCGAGGTCGCCGTTGTCTCGGAACCTCGCGATTGCTCCGAACATCTTCTCGCAGGGCACACCGTTGATCTCTTCGCTCATGTTCATCCTCCGTGCTGAGTGGTCACGAAATGCTGGTCAGGCGCGGCGAGGTAGCCGGCGAGGTGCTCGGCCAAGTCGTGAGTGTCGTCGTCCGCGCCGTGGATGAAGCTCGACTTGCGGCGCCGCAAGAACGTGGCACCCAGGAAGTAGACGCCCGGCGCGTCGACCACGCCGCCGTCGTGGCGCAGTCGGCCGGACGAGTCGAACACGGGAAGCTCCACCCACGACAGGTCAGGCCGGAAGCCTGTCGCCCACACGACCGCGCCGATCTCTCCGGTCTTGAGATCGAGCGTGAGCGGGCTGTTGCGTTCGAGCCGCGTCGCTGCTGCACGCATCGGCGGTTCCACGCCGTCATCCAAGTCGTGCTCGGTGATCCAAGCATCGATGTCGTCGAGCAGTCGGCCGAGCTTCTGGTCGGCCAACCGGCAATGGTTGCCCAGGCCGCCGGAGAACAACGCGACGCCGTCGCGGATGCCGCCGAGCCGGCCTCGCAGCTGCACTCCCGCGTCGGTGAGGCAGTTGAGATCGAGAGTCCGTCGCTCGGGCGTGCCGATCAGCTGTGGCGACGCGACGCCGCGCGCTTTGAGGATCTCCTCCACTTCGTCATAGCGCTCGTCGAGACGCCCGATGCGCTCCATCCAGTGTTGGATGTCGCGCCCGCGATAGGTGCGAGGCATGCGAACGTGTTCGCCGACCGACAAGGTGACGGGGCGACCCGACGCGTGAATCTCGTCGGCGAGCTGGATGCCGGTAGCGGCGGCGCCTACGACGAGGACACCACCGCCGGGCAGCTGGTCTGCGTTGCGGTACTCGAGCGGGTTCACAGCCTCGACGCCCTCTGGTACGGCCGCAGCGAAGGGCGGGGTGCTGGGGAGGTTGCTCGCCCCGCTGGCAAGCACGACGCATCGGCAACGCCAGGTTCCTTGGTCGGTCACGACGTCGTATCCGGCGCTGCTCGCGCGCATCGCGGTCACGTTCGTGTTCGATTGGACCGGCGCGTCGACGGCGTCCGCATATTCCGCGATGAAGCGGGCGATCTCAGGGCCGGTCATGAACCCGTCGGGATCGTTGCCCTCGTAGGTCCGACCCGGCAGACGGGTCTGCCAGTTCGGTGTGAGCAGCGTGAAGGAGTCCCAACGCTTGGTTCGCCACGAACTTGCAACGTCATCTCGCTCGAGCACGACGTGATCGATGCCGCGATCCGACAGTCGCTTGCTCATCGCGAGACCGTTGTGGCCCCCACCCACGATGACCGCGGTGGCCGACCGGTCAGCCCGCATGAGGTGTCCAGCCGGTTCGAACGGTCAGCGAGAACATGACCAAGGCTGCGAGATCCACGTCGGCCGGCAGCGTACCCGCCTGGTGGTCGATGGCCCGGTGGACGATCGTCGGCATTTGTCGCCCTCGGAATGTTGTCGTACCGCACCGACGCCAGGTCCGCACCAAGGGCATGGCATGACCGGCAGGGGACCGTCGTGATGCCGGGCTGCTACGCGCTCGTGGTCTCGTGCGCCCGAACCGCCGCGCCGATGTCGTCTTGGACGAGGTCGGCGTTGATCGCGATGGCGGCGGCCGAGCCTTCGCCTGCGGCGGTGATCACCTGGGCGCGCGGGTTGGCGGCGTTACCGGCTGCCCAAACGCCGGGCACGCTCGTCCGGCCGGCGGCGTCGACCCGGACGAATCCGTCCTGGTCGACCTCGCAGCCGAGCGCTGCTGCCAGGCCGTCGTCACGAGGACGGGGAGCCGGCCTGACAAACACGGCATCGCGGGGAACGGCGCGGCCGTCGTCGAGCTGCACAGCGTCCAGCCGGTCGTCGACGACGGAGAAGCGTGCGACGGCGCCGTCGACGACGTGGACGCCTCGCGCGTCCAGCGTCTTGCGCTCGGCGGCGGTGAGCGCGTACGTGTGGGCGAAGAAGACGACGTCGTCGGACCACTGGCGCAGCAGGTGCGCGTGCTCGACCGAGCCGCGCTGCGTCCCGAGCACGCCGATCGGCCGATCGCGAACCTCCCAGCCGTGGCAGTACGGGCAGTGGAGGAAGTCCCGGCCCCAGCGCTCCTCCGCGCCGGGGATGTCGGGCAGCTGATCGACCGCACCGGTCGCGAGGAGAACCCTGCGCGCCGTCACCGTGCGGCCGCCGGCGAGGCCGAGCGTGAAGCCGGGCTCGATCTCGACGACCTCGTCCTCGACGAGCTCGACCCCGTAGCTCGCGACCTCTCCCCGCGCGAAGCGGAGAAGGTCGGCGGGCGGCATCCCGTCGCGCGAGAGAAAGCCTTGCATGTGCGCCGCGGGCG
>DATKAS010000191.1:0-3527 GCA_035497855.1 Acidimicrobiales bacterium | reverse complement strand
CCACCCGACTCGCCGAGGCGATGGTCGTGATCGGCGAGGCGAACGGTGTGCGCACCTCTGCGGTCATCACCGCGATGGACACGGTGCTCGGGCGCGCTGCAGGAAACGCGATCGAGGTGACGGAGTCGGTCGACGTGCTGTCGGGCCGGATCGCCGGCCTCGACGACCTGGTCGAGGTCACGCTCGCGCTGGCGGACGAGATGGTTGCTCTCGCCCACGTCGACGCGGATCCCGGCGCGCACCTCGCCGACGGGTCGGCCCTCGCGAAGTGGCGGGAGATGGTGGTCGCGCAAGGCGGCGATCCCGACGCGCTCCTGCCCGAGGCGGATCAGCGGCTGGCAATACGGGCCGAGCGGGCGGGCTACGTCGCGCGACTCGACGCGCTCGCTGTGGGGGTCGCGGCATGGCGGCTCGGCGCGGGTCGGTCGCGCAAGGAGGATCCGGTGAGCGCCTCGGCAGGCGTGGTGTGCGTCGCGAAGGAAGGTGACGCCGTCGAAGAGGGTCAGCCGATCCTCGAGCTCCACATCGACGACCCCGCGCGCGTGACGAGCGCGGTCGAGGCGCTCGACGGCGCGATCGACATCGCTGCCGAACCTCCCGAGCGCAGGCCCCTCGTCCTCGACGTCATCCGCCCGTGACCGTTTAACTGTGCGGATGGGAGCGCACGACCACCTCGACGAGCTGCGGGAGTGACGATGGGTCTCAGTCAGGAACAACGCGAGGAGTTCGATCGAGACGGAGTCCTCGTCGTCGAGGGCTTCGTCGACACGGCCGCGTGCAACGAGCTCATCGCGCGGTCACGCGAGATGCTCCAGGACTTCGAGCCCGAGTCGATCTCGATCTTCACGACCCACGAGCAGACCCGTACGTCCGACGACTACTTCCTCGATTCGGGTGACAAGGTGCGGTTCTTCTTCGAGGAGGACGCGTTCGCGCCCGACGGCTCGCTGAAACAGGCGAAGGAGCTCTCGATCAACAAGATCGGGCACGCGATGCACGACCTCGACCCCGTGTTCGACAAGTTCTCCCGCAACCCCGACCTCGCTGCGGTCGCTTCGGATGTCGGCTTCGAAGATCCGAAGCTGCTGCAGTCGATGTACATCTTCAAGCAGCCGTCGATCGGCGGCGAGGTGACGTCGCATCAAGACAGCACGTTCCTCTACACCGATCCGATGTCGTGCGTGGGGTTCTGGTTCGCGTTGGAAGACGCGACGCTCGAGAACGGGTGCCTCTGGGCTGAGCCCGGCGGTCACCGAGGGCCGTTGCGCAAGCTGTTCAAGCGCGCGCCGGGCGGCGGTACGACCTTCGAGATGTTGAGCGATGCGCCGCTGCCCGAGCCGGGCGACGGACGGCTCGTGCCTCTCGAGACCCCGGCCGGCACCCTCGTGCTGCTGCACGGCCAGCTGCCGCACTACAGCGGGCCGAACCGATCGCCGAAGTCGCGCCACGCGTACTCGGTGCACGTGATCGAGGGTGGTGCTGCGTATCCCGCCGACAACTGGCTGCAACGGGGCGAGGACCTACCGCTGCGCGGGTTCACCGCGGCCGACGGCCGCACAGGGAGCAGAGCGTGAGCGGCCCGACGCTCGAATCCCTCGTGCGGGCGCCGAAGGCGCTCTTGCACGATCACCTCGACGGAGGGGTGCGCCCCGCGACCGTCGTGGAGCTCGCAGATGCGTGCGGGTACACGGGGTTGCCGACCAAGGATGTCGGCGAGCTCGCGCAGTGGTTCGTGTCCGGCGCGAACCAAAAGGACCTCGTCCTCTACCTCGAGGCGTTCGACCACACGCTCGCGGTCATGCAGACGCGCGAGTCGGTGATGCGAGTCGCGGCAGAGTGCGCGGAGGATCTTGCGGCCGACGGCGTGGTGTACGCCGAGGTTCGGTTCGCCCCCGAGCTGCACACCGCGGGTGAGCTCGGGCTCGATGACGTGGTGGGCGCGGTGGTCGACGGCTTCCAGACAGGGAGCGAGCGTGCCGCGGCGGCGGGTCGTCCGATCACCGTGTATGCGCTGCTCACCGCGATGCGGACCCAGGCGCGGTCGAGTGAGATCGCCGAGCTCGCGGTGCGGTGGCGCGACGACGGCGTCGTCGGGTTCGACATCGCGGGCGCAGAGGCCGGCTTCCCGCCGACGCGCCATCTCGATGCGTTCCAGCTCGTCGCGCGCGCGAACTTCCACATCACGATCCACGCGGGCGAAGCGTTCGGCCTGCCCTCGATCTGGGAGGCGCTGCAGTGGTGCGGCGCCGAGCGGCTCGGCCACGGCGTCCGCATCGTCGACGACATCACCGAGGACTCAGAGGGTCGGCCCGTGCTCGGGCGTCTCGCGGCGTTCGTGCGCGATCGGCGCGTGCCGCTCGAGATGTGCCCGACGTCGAACGTGCACACGGGCGCGGCCCCGTCCATCGCCGAGCATCCGATCGGGCTGCTGCGACGCCTGCGGTTCCGGGTGACGGTGAACACCGACAACCGGCTGATGAGCGACACATCGCTGTCCAAAGAGTTCGCCGCGCTCGTCGACACGTTCGGCTACGGGTGGGACGACGTCGAGTGGCTCACGACGAACGCCATGAAGAGCGCGTTCGCCGGCTTCGACGAGCGCCTCCGCATCATCAACGAGCGCATCAAGCCCGGCTACGCGCTGCTCAAGGCGGAAGAGGTCACCGTCGGCTCCCGCTGACCGCCGACGACCGCAGGGCGCCGCCGACCGGCGAGATTGATGATTGAAGGGCGTCATGCCGCCCCCGAATCATCAATCTCGGCAGGGCGGTATCGTCGGAGCCATGACTTCCGGGCTCACCGCTGGCCCGTTCGACGACGTCGTCGCGTCCGAAGCCTCGCTGAAGCGCTTCCTCCACGGGTTGCCGGGGGTCGATCAGGTCGGGGCCGAGAACCGGGTCGCTCGCTTGGCGACCCGTTCGATCAAGACCACGGCGAAAGCCTGGGCGCTCGACCTCGTGATCTCGACGATGGACCTCACGACGCTCGAGGGGCAGGACACGCCGGGCAAGGTGCGGGCGATGTGCGCGAAGGCGCGGCGCCCCGATCCGAGCGACGCGACGGCGCCGGCAGTCGCCGCGGTGTGTGTGTACCCCGACCTCGTGACGGTCGCGAAGCACGCGGTCGCGGGCAGCGATGTGAAGGTGGCGTCGGTAGCGACGGCGTTTCCGAGTGGCCGTGCCTCGCTGCCGGTCAAGCTCACCGACGTGAAGGATGCGGTCGCAGCGGGCGCCGACGAGGTCGACATGGTGATCGACCGGGGCGCGTTCCTCGCCGGCCAGTACCAGCTCGTGTTCGACGAGATCGTCGCGGTCAAGCAAGCATGCGGCGACGCGCATCTCAAGGTGATCCTCGAGACCGGCGAGCTCGCGACGTACGACAACGTGCGCCGCGCCTCGTGGCTTTCGATGATGGCCGGCGCCGACTTCATCAAGACCTCCACGGGCAAGGTCAACCCCGCGGCCACGCAGCCAGTCGTGCTGGTGATGCTCGAAGCGGTGCGCGACTTCGCCGAGGTGACCGGCCAC
>DATKAS010000190.1:0-3174 GCA_035497855.1 Acidimicrobiales bacterium | reverse complement strand
CGCGTGTCGAAGGTCTTCAGCCCGCTCGCAGGATCGACGCGGACGGCAACCCGCTGATCGGCCACGCCAAGACGCTAGCGAAGAGAACTACCGTCGTGATCGTGGTGCGCACTCCCCACCATGTGATCCTCACGGTGGCAGACCCGGTGGCTGCGATCGAGCTGTTCGGGCTCTTGGGCTTGCGGAAGGGCCCCTTCACACGAAAGGCGCACCGATGTCGCACCATGCCGACCTGAAGCTCGAAGCCATCGTGATCCCTGTCTCCGACGTGGATCGTGCCAAAGCGTTCTATGAGGGTCTCGGTTGGCGCCTCGACGCGGACTTCAGCTTCGACAACGGCTTCCGCGTCGTGCAGCTCACCCCGCCCGGATCGGCCGCTTCGGTGCAATTCGGCACGAACATCACGACCGCGACACCGGGCACGGCCCAGGGCCTCTACCTCGTCGTGACCGACGTCGCGAGCGCGCGCGACGAGCTCGCCGCCTCGGGCGCGTCTGTCTCCGAGGTCTTCCATCCCGGCGCGCCCGGCGCCCAGTTCGAACCCGCGCCCGCGACGGCGCGCATCGCCGGGCCGGCCGATCAACACGCGAGCTACGGATCGTTCGCGACCCTGCGTGACCCCGACGGCAACACCTGGCTCTTGCAGGAGGTCACCACCCGCTTGCCGGGCCGCGTCGACGACCGAGAGACGTCGTACGCGTCGATCGCGGACCTCGCGGACGCGATGCGACGCGCGTCCGCGGCGCACGGCCAACACGAGGCCCGGATCGGGAAGGCCGACCCGGACTGGCCCGACTGGTACGCGGCCTACATGGTCGCCGAGCAGGCCGGCACGCAGCTGCCGGAATGATCCGGAGGATGTGACGTTCGAGGGCACTGTCAGCGGGTTGTGAGACGCAACGCGCGCGCCTGACGGCGGTTCCGCGACTTCTCGCCGCCACGGTGCGAGGCTCTGGCCGTGTACTCGGTGATGAAGCGGCTCCTCATCGGACGGCCGCTTCCATCGACGGCGTTGGAGGAGCAACGCCTGAGCAAGAGGGTCGCGCTGGCGGTGTTCGGGACGGACGCGATCGCCTCGACGGCGTTCGCGTCGCAGGAGATCTTGGTCGTCCTCGTCCCTGTGGCGGGCATGGCTGCGCTCGATTACCTCGTTCCCATCTCACTGGTGGTGATCGCGCTGCTGGCGATCGTGACCGCGAGCTACCGCCAGACGCTCTACGCATACCCGAGCGGCGGTGGGTCGTACATCGTGAGCCGCGAGAATCTCGGCACCGGAGCGTCGCTGGTCGCCGCCGGCTCGCTCATGGTCGATTACACCCTGACGGTGTCGGTGTCGATCGCGGCCGGGGTCGCTGCGATCACCTCGGCAGTCGCACCGCTCCGCGGACATGAAGTCGCAATTTCGCTCGTCCTGCTCGGACTGATCGTCGTGGCGAACCTTCGGGGCGTGCGCGAATCCGGCCGACTCTTCGCGCCACCGACCTATCTCTACATCGCGATGATGACGCTCCTCGTCGGATGGGGCCTGATTCAGGTCGCGCTCGGGAATCTCGGGCAGCTACAGGTGAACCACCCGGCGTTGGACCACTTCACCGGCGGGCAAGTCGCACTCGCAGGCGCATCGTCGTTCCTCTTGTTGCGCGCCTTCTCGTCGGGGGCGGTCGCGCTCAGCGGTGTCGAGGCGATCTCGAACGGCATCCAGGCGTTCCGGAAGCCCGAGCCGCGCAACGCCGCGATCACGTTGACTGCGGTCGCGACGATCCTCGGCTCGCTGTTCCTCGGCATCGCCGTCCTCGCCGCGCACCTGCGTCCGACCCTGAGCCCCGACGAGACGATCCTGTCGACCATGGGGCACGCAGTCTTCGGCAACGGTGTCCTCTACTGGCTCCTGCAAGCGTCGACCGCGATGATCCTCACCCTCTCGGCGAACACCGCGTTCGCCGACTTCCCCCGTCTCTCCGGCATCGTTGCCTCCGACGGCTTCCTGCCGCGCCAGCTCGCCAACCGCGGCGATCGCCTCGTGCTGTCGAACGGGATCCTCATCCTCGCGGTCGCCTCGGGGGCTCTGCTCGTCGCCTTCGGCGGCGACGTCAGCGCACTGATCCCGTTGTTCGCCGTCGGACTGTTCATGGCGTTCACGCTCTCGCAGGCGGGCATGGTCGTGCACCACTGGCGATTGCGGGAGCCGGGCTGGGGCTGGCGCCTCACGATCAACGCGGTCGGTGCCACCGCGACGAGCATCGTCACGATCGTTGTCGTGGTCTCGAAGTTCACCGAGGGCGCGTGGATACCGAGCCTGGTGATCCCTGCGCTGGTGCTGCTGTTCTGGTCGATCCGGCGGCACTACCGGCGCGTCGATTCGGCGCTCGAGTGCCCGCCCGGTACGCCCCTGCCGAGGATCGTCCACTCGGTGGTGGTGCTCGTGGGAGACCGCATCCACGCCGGCGTCTTGGAAGCGCTCGCGTACGCGAAGTCACTCCAGCCACACTCGTTGCACGCGCTGCATGTCGCGTTCGACATCGAACACGCACGGGACATACAGGAACGCTGGGCCGAATACGACTTCGACATCCCGCTCGACATCCTCTCCTCGCCGTACCGCGAGCTGACACGGCCGGTGCTGAGCTACATCGAGGCACTCGACGCGGAATTGAGCCACGACGTCGTGACCGTCGTCGTGCCCGAGTTCGTCGTACATCACTGGTGGGACCAGCTCCTGCACAACCAGAGCGCGTTGATGCTCAAAGGCCGCTTGCTCTTCCGCAAAGGCACCGTGGTGACGTCGATCCCGTCCCACATCGATTGACCTCGCGGGCGAGAGACCCGAACCGGCGCGTTCGCATCGGACACAATGGGTTCGTCGAGCGGGCTATCGCGTGGTGGATTGCGCCGAGGACGTCCGCGCGATTGCGGAGGCGCTGCCTCTGGATCGCATCGCGGTGGGCAGCCGTTGGTTTGACGAAGCATTCGCCAGGGCGCACGACTGGGGCTTCGATCTGACGGACATCTCCGTGCAAGTACTGGTCATGCACGGCCGAAAGGACGTGTCGACAGGCCGCAAACGAGGTCCGTCTGGGGGGCCGACCTGTTGCGTCAACGACGATCGGGCAGCACGTCGTCACGAGGGCTACCGTCCCGCCAAACAGCAGGGAGGGGAGGATGGCATGAGCCATC